>JAGOBN010000152.1 GCA_017999235.1 Anaerolineales bacterium
GGCGATGTGGCCGCGCCCTTTGCCTTTGACACTAGCCTCACCCTCCAGCCCTTCGCGCCCAACCGCAATGACCTGAGCCAGCAGTTTGTGTTCGAAGTGCCGTTGGAGTGGACCAGCCAGTACGTCAATCTGAACTTCGTGGCCGAGGTCAATCCCGGCCGGGCGCCCTACGAGGCCACCTGGGAAGACAACGTCATCCGGCGCTTTGTGACCCTGTTGCCCTCGCCGGCGCTGCGGACGCAGTTTGTCTTCTGGCGTTACCGGCTGCCGGGCCAGGCGGCCGGCACGCCGGATATCGTCCCCTCCACCCGCGACCGCGACCTGATGTTTTCTTATCTGCGCCGCACCCTGCCGCTGGCCTCGCGCAGCGACTTGCCCGGGGTCGGTCTGCAGCCCTCGATCTGGTACGCCACGGATGCGCGGATGGGACAGGCGGTAGCGCGCGATCCGGGGTTGTGCATGACCCTGCCGCTGACCCTGACCGATAACGTCTATCACCCCGAGATCTGCGCGTCCGTCTATTCCAATCAGCAGATGGAAGCCATGCGGACCCGGGTGACGCTGATCGGCGGCGTCATTCCGCTGCAGCAGATCGTCGTCCCGGAGTCGGTCTTCATGTACGGCGTGATCTCGGACACCGGGGCGGCCGCCCAGCTCCCGCGCGGCTATGCGCTGGGCAACGAGGCCAGCGGCGGCGCCGGCGTTCCGCGCGGCCGCTGGACCTGGGACACAGACTCAAACTATGGGGATTGGATGGCCGCGCACGAGATCGGCCACTCGCTCGGGCTGCCCCATCCGGCCACCGGCAACGCCAGCAGCGACGGCTGCGTCATGTATAGCCCGCCCGACTTCAGGACCTCGGTGCCCAATGCCTTCGCCCGGATTGGCCTGGACAACAACACCCAGGGGTTCGACGTGGGCAACCGGGCCTTGGGCCTGCCGCTGGCGATCTATCCGGGCGATACCTGGCACGATTTCATGTCCTACTGTCAACGGCAGTGGATCAGTGATTGGACCTACCTGCGGCTCTACAACACCCTGCGGAGCCGGGCGGCGGCCGGCGCGGTGGAGGCGGATCAAGCCGCCGCCCGCCCGCTGTTGGCCGGCCCATGGCTGCTGGTGCAGGGCGGTCTGGCCGGCACGGACAGCGGCCTGCTCTCCAACATAGAACGGCTGTCAAGCGCGGTCACTATGCCGGAGCGGGTTCCGGGCGATTACACGCTGGAGCTGCGCGCCGCCGGCGGCGCATTGCTGGCGAGCTATCCCTTCACGCCCGAGCCCCTCACGGATTCCCCTGGCGCGGCTCTGGGCTTCACGCACCTCATCACCGATGTGGCCGGCTCGGCCGCCGTGCGGTTGGTGCGCTTGAGTGACAACGCTGTGCTGGCCGAGCGCGCGCTCAGCCCCCAGGCGCCGTTCCTGAGCGCGGTGGCCGTGAACCTGACGCCCGCCGGCAGCCGCGCGACGCTCACTTGGACGGCGAGCGATCCGGATGGTGATCCGCTGACCTTTGATGTGTTCTACAGCCTGGATGGCGGCCAGAGCTTCATGCCGGTGGCCCTCGGACTGGCGAGCAGCCCGGCCGAACTGGACACGGCCTGGTTGGCGGGCGGCGCCGCCCTCTTCCAGGTGGTGGCCCGGGATGGCACCAATCTGACCCCGGTGAACAGCGCGGGTTTCACCATGCCGCATAAGGCCCCCGAGCCTCAGATCCTGGCGCCGGCGCCGGGTCAGGTGGTGCCGCTGGGCGAGACGCTCAACTTGCTGGGGCAGGCGCTCGACCCGCAGACCAACCAGGTGGGCGCGAGCGGCCTGACCTGGACGAGTGACGCCGGCCCGCTGGGCACGGGCGGTTCGCTGGCCCTGGCCGGCCTGCCGCTGGGCACACACGTCATCACGCTGACGGCCGTCAATAGCTACAGTGTCGCGGCCAGCACCAGCCTGACCTTCACTGTGGTGGAGGATGTGGAACCGGCCGGCCCGAGCCTGGCGGTGACGCCCGCCGCCCTCGGCTTCACCTTCGCGCTCACGGACACCCAGCCGCAGACCGCGACCCTGACGCTGAACAATGCCGGCGGCGGAGAGCTAACCTGGGCGGTGGCTTCGGCTCCGGCTTGGCTGGCCGTGACGCCGCTGACCGGGACGTTGGCGCTGACGGCGACCGGCCCGGTGGAAGTGCAGTTGTCGGCTGACCCCACGCTGCTGGCGAGCTATACCCTGACGGAGAGCGTGCTGGTCTGGCAGGCCATACCCGTTGACCAGGAGGACCTGCAGACGGTGGTAATCCGCCTGCAAGCCTCCCGCGGCCTGGAGTGGAGCGGGTTCAGCCCCGCGGCCGCGCCTATCCGCCTGTATCTGCCGTTGATCCGACGATAAGCCGGCTTTGTCAGGGGAGATGCTCGTGCGGTGCTGCGCCGGCGCAGCACCGCACGACTGGCCAGTTTTCGCAACCGGGCTGTGCTCGGCCGCTGGATGGCCGGCCAGGGTGCCAGGGGTCGCTTCTGCTTTGATATTGCCGCTAAGCGACGTGCGAAGGATCCCCAGTGCTGAGTGAACTTCTCGAATGACAGGCTAGGCCGCCGTTCCCGGCGCTGACACCCGCACCTGCCGTCGGGTGAGGATGTGACCCATTACCACAGCGCCTGATACTCCAGGTCGTCACAGGCGGCCAGCGCCCGCTGCAGCATCGGCAGCCAGACCGGACCCCGGCGCTCATTGACGCCGCCGCGGCAGTATTCCACTGCACGGCAGCCAGGGCCGCTGGGCGCACGGCTGAATTGTAAGCGCACTACTTCACCGCCGGCAAGATGACGCCCAAGATCAGCTGCTCATAGAGGCCGGCCCGCTGCCGGTTGGCCTGCTGGGGGTCCGCTTGCAGATTGGCGGTGGTAATGATGATCAGGTTCAGGCGCGGCAGGATCAGGATGTTCTGGCCGGCGTAGCCCTGGGCGGCCAGCGCCGGGCTCCGGTCATTGAACCAGCTGGCGTGCCACAGCCACCAGTGGTACCCGTAGAACTCAATCGGCAGGGTCTCCTGGGTCGGAACGTAGAGCGCGTCGCCTTGCGGTGTCGTGGATTCAGTCACCCAGTCTGCGGGAATGAGCGGCCGGCCTTCCCATTGGCCGCCGTGCAGGTAGAGCAGGCCCAGCTTGGCCATATCGCGTGGGGTCAGGCGCAGGTTCTGCCCGCCGAGCGTGATGTCGTGGCCGTCGGACAGCCACTCATAGCGCTCGATCCCCAGCGGCGCGAACACGGCTTCTTCGGCATAATCAGCCAGCGACCGGCCGACCGCGCGCTGGAAGACGGCCGAGAGCAGCTGGGAGTTGCCGGTGTTGTAGTTCCAGGCCTCGCCCGGCGCGTGCGTCATCGGGAAGCTCAGCAGCCACTCCACCAGATCGCGCGCCAGCAGCTCTTCCGCGGTGCCGTAGCCGCCGGTGTCCAGGGTGTCCTCGTCCCACTCCAGGCCCGAGCGCATCTGCAGGAGATGGCGCAGGGTGATGCCGGCCTTGTCGGCGTGCCGGCCCCCGGTGAAGTACTCGGGCAGCAGGCTGGACAGCGGCGCCTCGAGGTCGGCCAGGTGGCCGTCCGCCCGGGCCCGGCCGATGATGGCCGAGGTCCAGCTCTTGGTAACGGAGGCCACGTCATGCAGGGCCGCGGCGTCGTAGCCGTTGAAGTAGGCTTCGTGGACGAGATAGCCGTTGCGGATGATGAGCACACTATCCAGATAGGGCAGCTTATCTGCCGCGAGGGCCGGGATCTGCGCGAGCGCGCCGGCGTCCAGGCCGTGGTCGGCCGGCGCGGCCGTCCGCCAGCCGGCGGTGGGCCAGTAATCCGGCGGTCTGGGGGTGGCTGGCGGCGCGGCGCAGGCGGTCAGCAGGCCGGCCAGGCTGAACGCTAGGATCAGGCGGTGCACACAAAACATAGTGATACTGGCGGCGCGCATAGGTGATCTCCCAGTTGTTGGCGGCGCAGGCTAGCGACAGCCTACCGTCGGCGCGTTCCGAGATCGTTGCGGTGTTTATTGACCAGGCGGCGGCCGGCGGCGCGACGAGGTTGATTAGCGTTGCGCTGGCTCGCCTTTCAACAACAGCCAGCCGAGCGGGGCGGCGCCGGCCAACAGCAGTGCCATGGCCAACGGGTAGAACACGGGCAGCCCGACTGCGAGCGCCTGGGCGATAAAAAAGCTGACGCCGCCTGCGATCAAGAAGAAGCCTGACCAGCGCGTCGCCTTTCCCAGGCGCAGCAGGCCAATGCCATTCAGAATATGCCCGAGGGGCCATAACAAGCCTAATAAGCCGATAGCGACAAACTCGGGGTGGCCCAGGAACAAGGCCTCCAGGGCGGCATCGAAATGCTCGGCGGACACCGCGGCGGGCACCTCCGCGCGCAGCAGGGCCACATAGACGACGCGCATCGCCATCGCCAGGGGGCCGGCGGCCCCGGCGAACAGGCCGAGGCTGAGGCACACCGCTCCATAGAAGGGCAGCCGCTGGCCAATGACCCCGGCCACGGCCAGGTAGAGCGGGATATACAGGAGCATGCCATAGTATCCGAGCACGCCCTCGAGCGCGGGCTGCCCCGCCAGGAGCGCCAGCGCGGCCAACAGGGATAGCAGCGGGCCGGCGAGGCAGGCGAGGCCTTGCAGGCGATTCACAAAGCGCTGGTATGGCATCGTTGCTCCTGTGATTGTTGGGTGGCCGGGTCAACCCTGCGCCCGGCCCAGCCCCGCCTCGCGCGCGCGGAGGATGGCCTGGGCCCGGTCGGCCACCTGTAACTTGCTGAAGATGCTGGTGATGTGATTGCTCACGGTCTTGCCGCTGATGACTAGCTTTTCGGCGATGACCTTGTTGTCGGCCCCGTGCGCCATCAATTGCAGTACTTCGCGTTCGCGGTCCGTCAATTCGGGAAACGCTTCGCTGGGCGCCGCCGGCGCAGGGGCGGCGTTCAGAGTCTGAAAGAACGTCATCATGCGCGCCGCAATGGCCGGGCCAAACACCGCCTGCCCGCCAGCCACCGCCCGAATCGCCAGCAATACCTCGTCATGATGCGCGCCCTTCAGGACATAGCCGCGGGCGCCCGCCTTCATCGCCGCGAACACCGACGCATCGTCTTCCAGCATCGTGACCATAACGATGCCCACCCTCGGTTGGTCGGCCAGGAGGCGCCGCGTGGCCTCAATGCCGTTCATGCCCGGCATGTGAATATCCATCAGCACGACGGCCGGCTGCAGGGCGCTCACCTGCGCGAGCGTGTCGGCGCCATCAGTGGCTTCGCCCACCACTTCAATGTCGGGCATGGCGGCGAGCAGGGCCCGCATGCCCGCCCGAAACAGGGCATGGTCATCAGCGATGAGGAGGCGGATTCGGTTCATGTTTGTTCCTAAGCCGGCGTCTTTTCACCCAGCGGCAATGCGGCGCTCACGTGCGTGCCGCCTGCGGGACCATGGTGCACCGTGAAGGTGCCGCCCAATTCCTCGGCGCGCTCGCGCATGGAGCGCAAACCCACTCCGGCCCGCAGTTCCGGCGGCAAGCCGCGGCCGTCATCCACAATGTCTATCAGGAGTTCCTTCCCGTTGTGCCGAAACTGAACGGAGCACTGCCGGGCCTGTGCATGGCGGAGGACGTTGGTGAGGGCTTCCGCGGCGATGCGGTAAGCGGCCACTTCCACGGCGGCGGGCAAAGACGCCAGCTCCCGCGGCAACTCGCCCACCTGCACCTGCAAACCACTGCTGGCCGATTGAGTTACATGGTCACGGATTGCTTCAGCCAAGCCGCGCTCATCCAAGGCGGGCGGGCGCAACCCATACACCAAGCGCCGCACTTCATTCACGGTCTCGTAGGTTTGTGCCAGCACATCGTTCAACAATGGCTCCACTGCGGCCGGGTTGTGCGGGAGCAGTTGTTTGGCGGCGGCCAGCTTCAGCCCTTGGCTGGCCAACGCCGGCCCCAGCCCGTCATGCAAATCGCGGCGCAGGCGGCGGCGCTCTTCTTCACGCGCCGCTACCAGGCTCTGGCGAGCGTTCTGCAATTCATTGGTCAGGCTCACTGCGTGCGCCGCCAGGCCGGCCTGCTGTGCGATATTCTCCAGCAGGTGTCGGTCTAGCGCGTTAAAGGGCTCGCCCGGCGCGCGCGGCGCAACTAACAGCCAGCCGATAGTTTCAAACTGGTGCTTGAGCGGAATTGTCTGTAAGGTTTCTGCGGGGCGCGTTCCGGCCTTGACGTACTCTGCGACGAGGCGATCGTTCAGTCTGATCGCCACATAGGGCAGTTTCAGCGCCTGCCCGACGGTTTCCACCAACACCGGCAAAACGGCCTCGGGCGCCAGCGTCGCTTCGAGCCGCGCGCCCAACCGATTGAGAACACTCACCGGGTCGTCGCGTTCGCCGTACATCAGCCGGTTCACAGCCGTTTGCAGACGGTCACGCAACGGCTGCACCAGCACCGCAATCAGGCCGGTGGCGAGGATGGAAGCCAGCCAATTTAGATTGGATTGCGCCAGGGTGCCCAGCACGCCAACGATCAGCACGTACACCCCAATAACGATCACCGTGAGTGTGCCATACACCAGGGCCCGATTAATGACGACATCCACATCCCATAACCGATACCGAAACACAGCCAGGCCCACGGCAATGGCGAAGAGGCCGGAGGAGAGATACCAATGCGTATCTTGCACCAACTCCCAGGCTACGGCTTGGCGCGTGGTAGCAATTGGATAATCGCCCGTGATGGCCGGGTAAATATCGAAGACGGAAAAATCCACCACATAGTTGAGGCACAGCATCGCCAGGCCAACCATAAACCATTTGAGCTGTTGGCGCTGAATGGCGTCGGCCGCACGCCGATAACGGTAGAGAAAAGCGTAGATGACGGTGGCGGCGGCACTGAGCACAATAAGTTGGAAGCTGGGAAACGGCCACGTGCGAATATCCACCGGTGAATCAGGAAAAACAGGAAATAGGATGACGACCGGCAGCAAAACCGCCGCGCACCCGCGCGTCCAGCGCGGTACAAAGCGCCCATCGGGAAAAAGATACGCGACCAACACCAGGCCGGTAAACAGCACGACGGTCAAAATTGCGCCGGGCACCTCTACCGCCAGCCATTTCCCCCACAGTGGCACCAGCGGGTTGAAGCGCTCATCACCCATCCACTCCCAGATGGGATTGAACCAGGTGCCCGCAGCGGCCAGAGCCGCCAGCCAAACCGAAAACAACAACACGCGCAGTTCAGTAGAGCGCCGCCACACCATGAGCGCGCCAACTACAAAATAGGGTATCCCCGCCAACAACTGCACCACCAGAAAGTAGCCGGCGTACCCATTCACCGACAGCCCCCACTCACGGATCCCGGCTTGAAAATTGAGGCAGGTTGACACGTATTCCGGAAAGGGATGATTGACGCAGGCGAGGCTGGAGTGGCCGAGATAGTAGGTGTACAGCGCCATCCCGAACACGGCTAGGGCGAGCACAAACAGGGCGGCCCAGAGCACGCGCGCAAGCACTAAGGCCGGCCCCTGCAATTGCAGGCTTGTAGTTGATGAGGTTGCCGGAGTCGGCAGGGTGGCCAGGTGGGGGTGCATGGTCAGACCTCCGTTGGGCAGGACATTATCGGCCAAACGCGCGGGGTTGGAAACTCACGGCGCGGCGCAACCACCCGGCCAGGGCCAGGCCCAGCCCCATCGCCAACAGCCAAACCCCCGACTGTGGCGGGGCCGCCGGCGTGAGCGCCACCTCTGCCACCCGCGGCTGCGTGGGCGCCAGCGGTGATGACCCGGGCGGCGCAGGCACAGGGACTGGCATGGGCTGTGGGTTGACCGTGATCGGTGGCGCGGACGTGGAGACCGTGGCGGGCGGTGTGGGCACAGCGACGGGACTACCGGGCTGTGGGACAGCGGGGTGAGTGACGGTCCACCCCAGGCTGACGGTGAGCACACCCAGCACTATTGCAGCGATGGCGAATAAGCGCAGACTGCAGGCGGCGTTGGCGGGGGCAATCGTGACCATGGCGGTGTTCCTGTGGATTGAAGTGATGCGCTCACTGTACGGCAAAGGCCCGCCGACTGTCATGAGACTTGCCCCTATCC
>JAGOBN010000153.1 GCA_017999235.1 Anaerolineales bacterium
CACCGGCGCGGACGTGGTGGCCGTTCAAGAAACCAAGGCCCAGCCCGAACAGCTCTCGGCCGCGCTGCGCGAGCCGCCGGGCTATACCGCCGCCTGGTGTTCGGCCGAGAAGAAGGGCTACAGCGGCGTCGGCACGTACACAAAGCGCCCGCCCGCCGCGGTCAAAACCGGCCTGGCGGACGCCCGTTTTGACCACGAAGGCCGGGTGCTGATCAGCGAGTTCGAGGCCTTCGTCTTCTTCAATATTTACTTTCCTAATGGCGGACGCGGGCCGGAATGGGTCCAGCACAAACTGGCGTTTTACCGGCGCTTTCTGGAGGTGGTGCGGGGCTACCAGGCGGCCGGCCGGCCGGTGGTGGTGGCGGGGGACGTCAACACGGCGTATGCCGAGATTGACCTGGCCCGGCCCAAGGAAAATGCCAAGACCAGCGGCTTTCTGCCGGAGGAGCGCGCCGGCCTGGGAGAGTTTTTCCAGGCCGGCCTGGTGGACACCTTCCGCCAGCTGCATCCCGCCGCGGTCAAATATACGTGGTGGGATATGGTCAGCCGCGCGCGCGAACGCAATGTGGGCTGGCGGCTGGATTACTTCTTTGTCACCGCCGACTTGCAGGACCGGGTCCGCGCGGCCGAGATCCACGACGAGATGCTCGGCTCTGATCACTGCCCGGTCAGTCTGGTGCTGGACCTCTAGCGCGGGCGGGTCCGCGCCGGCTTACGGTCCCACCACGTCCCCCATGCCGCCCAAACCGCGCACCCGCACCGCGTCCGACCCGACCCGCTACAGCAGCATCCTGGCGAATCTTTTTTCGGCCGCCCAGCCGGCCGTCCAGCCTCTGACCCGTTTCCGCTGGCACAGCGCGGCCGGCGAGCGCTACGACACCTGGAAGGTCCAGTCATCCCAGGCGCTGGCCATTGATGTCTTCGGCACCCTGCAGACGGCGCCGGCCCGCGACGCCGTGCTGGACCGCTGGGCCGGCGCGCTGGGGGTGCCGGCCGGCGGGCCGTGGGCCGTGCAGCTGGAGTGGCATGACCCGGACAACCACCTGGGCGAACAGCAGCCCACCTGGGTGGATGCGGTGGCCCAGAGCCCGCACGCCCTGATCTTCTTCGAGGGCAAGTTCACCGAGAGCGACGGCGGCCGCTGCTCGCAGACCCAGCCGCTGCGCACCGGGCCGCATCGGGGCCGCCGGCAATGCGACGGCCGCTATATGTTTCAAGTAAACCCGGCCACCGGCCAGGAAGCCCGCTGCGCGCTCACCGCTAAGGGCCTGCGTTACTGGGACGAGATCCCGCGGGTGTTTGATTACGACGCCGGCCAGAGCTATTTTGAATGCCCGTTCGCGGGGCCGTGGTTCCAGTGGATGCGGAACCTCACGGTCTGCCACGCGGCCGCCCGCGCCACCCGCCGCGCCCCCGCTTTCGTGCTGGCCTATGCGGACGGCCCCGGCCTGCCGATGGCGGCGCGGGTGCGGGGACCGGAGTGGGCGCGCCTGCAGGATCGGCTGCAGCCCGGCGCCATCACCCTGCGCGCGCTGGCCTATCAGACGTTAATCCAACTAGCCGAGACCGCTGATCCCGACAACCCGGTCTGGCCGGCCCTGGGCGCCTGGGTGCAGGGCAAAATCGACACGGTGTGCGGCCCGCCTCCGCTATAATGGCCGCTTCCCCGGCGCGCCCAGGCCGGCGCGGTTGGCCGGCCGGCCCGATTTTCCGAGAGAGGACCTTCTGATGCACATCACCAAACACACCGTCGTCGCCATTGATTACACCTTGACCGACGACGCCGGCGGCGTCCTCGACTCCTCGCGCGGCGGCGAGCCGCTGGCCTATCTGCACGGGGTCGGCCAGATCATCCCCGGTCTGGAACGGGCGCTGGAAGGCAAGGCGGCCGGGGAAGCGTTCCAGGTGGCCATCGCGCCGGCCGACGGCTACGGCGAGCGGGACGACCGGCTCAAGCAGCAGGTGACCCGGGATATGTTCGAGGGGCATGCCATTGAGGTGGGCATGCAGTTCATGGCGCAAATGGCCGGCGCCCAGCACGTCTTCACCGTGGTGGGCGTGGACGGCGATGACGTGACCGTGGACGGCAACCACCCGCTGGCCGGCGTGCCGCTCAACTTCGACGTCACCGTGGTGTCCGTGCGTGCCGCCACCGAAGAGGAGCTCTCGCACGGCCACGCCCACTCCGCTGCGCGGAGCGCCAGCGGTGACGACCACGGGCACGCGCACTAGCGCTTAACGGCCGGAGTCCCCAATTGCTCCAGCAGCGCCTGCGTAGCGGCGGCGACCGCCGCCACCGCGGCCTCGAAGGCGGCGGCGTTGGCGCGGGACGGCGCGCGATAGCCGCTGATTTTCCGCACATATTGCAGGGCCGCCGCGCGGACCTCCTCGGCCGAGGCCGGCGGCTCCGCCCCACGTAAAGTTTTGATGCTGCGACACATGGCTGGCCATGCCTTTCTGGACGCCGCTGGGCGCCGGGGAGGATTGGCCGGCATTATAAGCCCGCTCGGATGACCACCGCCCCCCGCCCGCGCCGCATCGGCACCCTGCGCGAGACCAGCCTGCACGCCGCGCTCAAACAGCACCTGGCCCAGCCGGACGACCGCCTGGAGGTCCCGGTCGAGGGCTTTGTGGCGGACCTGCTGCGCCCGGACCCCGCCGGCGATCTGCTCATCGAAGTGCAGACCGGCGGCTTCTCCGCCCTGCGCCGCAAACTGCCGGCCTTACTGGAAAACCACCGTGTCCAGCTGGTGCACCCGATTGCCGTGGAGAAGTGGATTGTGCGCGTGGATGCCGCCGGCCGGCGCGTGAGCCGGCGCAAATCGCCCCGCCGCGGCGCGCTCACCGATCTGTTTCTGGAGCTGGTCAGCCTGCCGGCGCTGATCGCCCATCCCAACCTGACCGTGGTGGTCCTGCTCGTCCAGGAAGAAGAAGTGCGCGCGCCGGCGGCCCGGACCCGGCGCCGGCGCTGGCGCCGGGATTACCGTGTCACGGATCGGCGGCTGCTGGCGGTGACGGCCGCGGCCGAGTTCCACACGCCCGCCGACTTTCTGAGCTTTATCCCGCTGACGCTGGCCCAGCCCTTCACCAGCCGCGCCCTGGCGGAAGCGCTGGGGGTGCCGGTCGATCTGGGCCACAAGCTCACTTATTGCCTGCGGCACATGGGTGTGCTGGCCGAGGCCGGCCGCGACCGCCGCGCCAAGCTCTATCAAGTCACATCGGCTTAACCCCCAGATTTCCGCCACAGAGACACAGAGTCACAGAGAAGTCCTGAACCAACTCTGTGTCTCCGTGTCTCTGAGGCAAAAAGCTGCGTTACAATCCACCGTTATGGATTCCCTGACGGGCGTCGTCGAACGCGTCACCTACTTCAACCCCGAGAACGGCTACTCGGTCCTGCGCCTGAACGCCAAAGGCTACCCGGACCTGGTGACCGTGGTGGGCAATCTGCCCGAAGTGACGCCAGGCGAGAGCCTGCGCCTGGCCGGCCAATGGACTCTGCACGGCGATTACGGCCGGCAGTTCAAGGCTGAGCGCTGCGAGCAGGTGCTGCCGGCCACGGTGGAGGGCATCCGCCGCTATCTGGGCTCCGGGCTGATCAAGGGCGTCGGCCCGCGCACCGCCGAGAAGATTGTGGCCACTTTCGGGGCTGAGACCCTGACCGTCATCGACACCCAGCCGCACCGCCTGCGCGAGGTGCCCGCCATCGGCCAGAAGCGCGCCGAGGCCATCACCCACGCCTGGGAACAGCAGAAGGCCATCAAGGAAGTGATGATCTTCCTGCAGAGCCACGGCGTCAGCGCCGGCCTGGCGGTGAAGATTTACAAGCAGTATGGCGATGACGCCCTGGGCGTCGTGCAGAACGATCCGTACCGGCTGGCGCGCGATATCTGGGGCATCGGCTTCCGCACCGCCGACAAGATCGCCCAGGCGCTGGGCTTCCCGCCCGAGGCGCCGGCGCGCCTGGAGGCCGGCCTGGCCTACGCACTCAGCGAGCAGGCCGACGACGGCCACGTCTTTGTGCCGCAGGCCGAGCTGCTGGAGACCAGCGCCGCCCTGCTGGAAGTGCCGGCCGAGCTGCTGCCGGCCGCGCTGGACCGGCTGGAAACCGACGGCCGCATTCGGCGCGACACGCTGGCGGCGGCCCCCAGCCCGGCCGTCTATCTGGCGCCGTTTTACCAGGCGGAGGTCAACGCCGCCGGCCGCCTGCGCGCCCTGCTGCACGCGCCGGCCACGCGCCTGGCGGAGTTTCAGGGCGCGGACTGGGAACAGCTCTTCCGCCAAACCGCCGAACCCAATGCCCCGGTCACCTTGTCCGCTGAGCAGCGCGCCGCGGTCCAGACCGCGCTGACATCCAAAGTATGTGTGCTGACGGGCGGGCCGGGAACCGGCAAGACCACCACCCTGCGGGCCGTCATCCGCCTGCTGGAGCTCCAGCAGCACCCGGTGGCGCTGGCCTCGCCCACCGGCCGCGCCGCCAAACGCCTGAGCGAGGCCACCGGCCGGCCGGCGCAGACCCTGCACCGCCTCTTGGGTTTCTCGCCCCTGGAAGGCTTCACGGTCAACGAGCACAACCGCCTGCCCGCGCATGTGGTGGTGGTGGATGAAGTCTCGATGCTGGATCTGCTGCTGTTCAACAATCTGCTCAAGGCCGTGGACCCGGCCGCGCATCTGCTGCTGGTGGGCGACGCCGACCAATTGCCGTCGGTGGGCGCCGGCCAGGTGCTGGGCGACCTGATCACCAGCGGCCGCGTGCCGGTCATCCGGCTGGGCACCATCTTCCGCCAGGCCGCCGCGAGCGCCATCATCACCAACGCGCACCGCATCAACCGCGGCCAGCCGCCGCTGTTTGAGAAGGACAGCCGCGATTTCTTCTTGTTTGCCCAGGATGACGCCGAGCAGGCAGCCGAGATGCTGGTGGACGTGGTCGCCAACCGCATCCCGCGCAAGTTTGGCCTGAATCCGCTGACCGAAGTGCAGGTGCTGGCGCCCATGCACCGCGGCGCGGCCGGCGTGGCGGCGCTCAACCAGCGTCTGCAGGCGGCCCTCAACCCGCCGGCAGCCGGCAAGGCCGAGCGGCCGCTGGGCGGGCGCGTCTTCCGAGCCGGCGACCGCGTGATGCAGATCCGCAACAATTATCAGAAAGAGGCCTTCAACGGCGATATCGGCCGGATCACGGACATTGATCTGGAAAACCAGACCCTGGCCGTGGAGTTCGACGGCCGGACGGTCTTCTATGACTGGCTGGAGGCCGACGAGCTGCAGCACGCTTTTGCCGTGAGCATCCACAAGGCGCAGGGCTCGGAGTTCCCGGCCGTGGTGGTCCCGGTGCTTACCCAGCACTACGTGATGCTGCAGCGCAACCTGCTCTACACCGGCGTCACCCGGGCCAGACAGTTGTGCGTGCTGGTGGGCAGCCGCAAGGCGATTGCGATGGCGGTCCGCAACGCCCAGACCGCCCGGCGCTGGAGCGGCCTGGCGGAGCGCCTGCAAACCCCCGGCGCGCCCCAGCCGGCCCTGCTATGACGGCCCTGGCGTATTTCGTCACCCCGCACGGCTTTGGCCACGCGGCGCGGGCCGCGGCGGTGATGACGGCCCTCCAGGCGCGCCGGCCGGCGCTGGCCATCCAGCTCTTCACCACGGTCCCGGAGTGGTTCTTCCGCGAGTCGGTGCGCGGGCCGTTCACGTATCACGCGCTGGCCACGGACGTCGGCCTGGCGCAGACTTCGCCGCTGACGGCCGATTTGCCCGAAACCGTGCGCCGGCTGGACGCGCTGCTGCCGTTTGAGCCGGAGCGCGTGGCCGGCCTGGCGGCGCAGGTGCGCGCCAGCGGCTGCCGGGCCGTGCTGTGCGATATCGCCGCGCTGGGGATCGCGGTGGCGGCAGCCGCCGGCGTGCCCTCCATCTTGATTGAGAATTTCACCTGGGATTGGATCTACGCCGGCTACTTCGCCGAGGCGCCGGCCCTGCGCGCCCACGCCGCCGCTTTCCGGGAGCTGTACGCCGGCGCCGCGTACCACATCCAGACCACGCCCGCCTGCGCGCCCAGCCCGCACGCCGCGCTGACCACGGCCCCGGTGGCGCGGCCCACGCGCCAGCCGCGGGCGGCCGTGCGGGCCCAGCTGGGCGTGGCCGCCAACGCGGTCATGGTCCTGGTGACGATGGGCGGCTTTGAGGCCCAATACGACTTTCTGGACCGGCTGGCGGCCTTCCCGGAGATCGTCTTTGTGCTCCCCCTGGGGGGCGAGACCACGGCGCGGCGCGGCAATGTCCTGCTGCTGCCGCACCACACGCCGGTCTATCACCCGGATTTGCTCGCCGCCGCGGACGCCGTCATTGGCAAGCTGGGCTACAGCACCCTGGCCGAGGCTGACCTGGCCGGCGTGCCGTTCGGCTTTCTGCGCCGGCCCGGCTTCCGTGAATCAGCGAACCTGGCGGCGTATGCGCTCGACC
This sequence comes from Anaerolineales bacterium, assembly GCA_017999235.1. The sequence continues at coordinate 6,454 of JAGOBN010000153.1, forward strand.
AAATGGCGGCCGTCGAAGTGCCGCTGGATGAGTTTGAAGCCGGCGCGTGGGGGCGCTTCTTGCCGCGTCTGTTAGCGCGGCCCCAGCGCGCCGCCGGCCGGCCCAACGGCGCGGATCAGATCGCGGATTTCATCTTCGCACGGGTCATAGGGTAGCAGCCGGTTCGCCGGCCGCCCGGTGATGCCGCGGCTCGCGCACCCCAATCGCCAGCCAGGCTCCGCCGGCCAGCGCTAACGCCAGGGAGACCGTCAACAGCACCAGGTAGCTCCAGGTCTGGGCCAGCCAGCCGCCCAACACAGGCGCGATGAGCAGGGCCGGCCCCGTCACCGTGCGCGTCAAGCCGATGTAGGTGGGCCGCTCGGCCTCCGGCCCAAACTCCATCGCCAGGTTGAGGTCGGAGAGCGTGCCGGCGGATGAGCTTAACCCCAGCAGCGCGAAGACCACATAGAAACTGGCCGGCGCGCTCGCCGTCAACGCCGTCGCCAGCGCGCCAAGCCAGAGCAGGGCCGCCAACACCATCACCCGTTTGTGGCCGTAGCGGTCGCCCACCACCCCCCACAACGCATAGCCCAGCATGCCGGTCCCAAACAGGATCCCGGTGAAGACCGCGGCGGCGTCATCGGCCAGCCCGAAGCGCTCCACGGCATAGACCGCCAGAAACCCGGTGGCCATCGTGCCTAAGTAGCTGACCCAACGGCTGGCCAGATAAGCGCGGAAGTTGCCGTCGCGGCGGAGGATGGCCAGCAAGCGCCGCAGATACTCGCGGTCCAGCCGGGTGGCGGCGGCGTGCGGCGCCGGCGCCTGGGCCGGCTCGCGCGTGAACGAGAGAAACAGCAGCGAGAGCCAGATGCCGGCCGCGCCCACCCCAAAGCTCAGGGCGTAGTTTTGCGGGTAGGGCCAGCGCGCCAAAATGACGGCCGCCAACGCCGAGCCGCCGATGCCCAGCAGCTGCCCCGCAAAGTGCGCCACCCCGAAGAAGCGGCCGCGATGCGTCACGGGGATGAGCTTGGCCAGCATCTCCTGCCAGGGCGTGGCCACCACGCCGCTGCCCAGCGCCCGCCACGCGATCAGGATCAGAAAGACCGTGATGCCGACGCCGGCCGGCAGGGTGGGCGCCCACAGCGCCACCACCGGCAGGACCAGGAACGGCACGCGCTCAAGGGCGCCCAGCCACATCACCAGCGGATACTTGCGCGGCGCGCGCTCCACCAGCGGGGCCAGGAACAACTGCGGCAGGAACCAGCCGGCATCCAGCAGGGCCGGGATCAGGCCGATCACTATGGGCGACTCGGTCAGCCGGCTGGCGAAGACCGGCAGGATGGCGTTGACGGAGATAAAGCTGATGCCGAACAGCCAGGTGGCCATATCGCCGGCGTTGGCGAAGAAGTTGCGCCGGAAGTGGCGCGCAATCTCGGGCGCGGCCGAGTCGGGCGGCAGGGTGAGGAAGTTCCGGAGACGAGCAAACATGGTGGCGGCCAATGATGAATGAGATGTGATCCCGGTCCAATGAGCGCGGCGCATGGTAACACAGGCCGGGCGGTCGGCGCGCTTAAACAAAATGCTCCGGCTCGGCGCCGGAGCAGTGGAGAAAACAGCGCGCCTAG
>JAGOBN010000154.1 GCA_017999235.1 Anaerolineales bacterium
CACTCAAGGTGGGCGCTTCGGCATGGTCATTCCAGGTTAAGGCGCTTTCAATCAATTGGGCGGCCTGGGCTTCTAATTCGGCTTGCAATTCGGCACGGGTGCGCGGCATGTCTCGCCTCCAAGGGGGATGCCGCCGGAGTATGCTCCTTTTCGCCCCAGCCGGGAAATACACCCACCGACGCGGTCTTAATGGTCACCGGCGGGGCGGAGTGATAGACTCCCCGGATGTTCAAACGCCTCCTGGCTGGATTGCTCGTCGTTAGCCTGACCGCCGCCGGCTTCTGGTACGCCACGCGCGCGCCGGAAGCGCCGGCCCGTCCGCCGCTCACCGGCCCCACTCCCGATCTCACTGGCTTCGCGCGCGCCACCGCGCCGCAAGACTTCACCTTGCCGCGCGACCACGGCCCGCACTTCGACTATCAAACCGAGTGGTGGTATTACACCGGCAACCTGACCGCCGCGACCGGCGAGCACTTTGGCTTTCAGTTGACCTTCTTCCGGCGCGGTCTGACCCCCGGCGCGCCGGCCGCCAGCGGGCTAAGCACCAACCAGATCTACTTCGCGCATTTCGCGCTCACCGATCCGGCCGGCGGCCGGCATCAGGGCGTGGAACGCTTCAGCCGCGGGGCGGCGGGTTTGGCTGGCGCGGCCGGCGAACCGTTTCAGGTGTGGCTGGAGGACTGGCGCGCGGAGGCCCTCAACGCCGACGGCAGCGCCGTGCGGCTGCAGGCCCAGGCGGGCGATCAGGGGTTGACCTTGGAATTGCGCGCCACGAAACCGCTCGTGGCGCATGGCGACCGCGGCCTCAGCCCCAAGAGCGAGCAGGCCGGCAACGCTTCGTACTATCTCAGCTATCCCCGGATGACGGCCGGCGGGACGCTCACGGCGCGCGGCCAGACCTTTAAGGTCACCGGCGAAGCCTGGTTTGACCACGAGTGGAGCACCAGCGCCCTCGGCCCGCAAGGCGTGGGCTGGGATTGGTTCAGCCTGCAGTTGAGCGACGGCCGCGAGCTGATGCTCTTCCAGGTCCGGCGCGCCGACGGCGGGCTTGAATCCGTCTCCGGCGGCACGCTCATCCAGCCGGATGGCGCCACGGTGCGTCTGCCGGCCTCGGCCGTGCAGCTGGAGGTGTTGGCGGCCTGGACCAGCCCGGTCACGGGCGGTCAATACCCGGCGCGCTGGCGGGTGCGGGTCCCCAGCGCCGGCCTGGATGTGGATGTGCAGCCCTGGCTGCCGGCCCAGGAGATGCGGTTGCTGTTCACGTATTGGGAAGGGGCGGTGCGGGTGACCGGGACCAGCGCCGGCGCGCCTGTGACCGGCGCGGGCTACGTGGAGTTGACGGGCTACGTCGGCAGCCTGCAGGGCGTGTTCTGATATGGCGCGCCCCGCCAATTGGTGTTATCCTTTTGCCGATGCCGCGCTTATTAATCGTTGACGACGACCCCGACATGGCCGAACTGCTCGGCCACATGACCGATATCCTCGGGTACGAGCATCAGTACGTGCCCACCGGCGAGGCCGCCATCGCCGCCTGCCAAACCCAGCCCCCGGATGTGATCATCCTGGATGTGATGCTGGAAGACACCGATGGCTGGGCCGTGTTTGAGAAGCTGATCCCCATTACCAACTCGCCGATCATCTTCATCACCGCCTGGCGCACCGGCGAGAACCGCCAGCGCGCCGAAGCCCTGCTGGCCGACGGTTTCCTGGCCAAACCCATCTCCCACCACGATTTCGCCTTGCAGGTCCGCCGGGCGCTCGGCCGGCCGGCGCGCCGGTTGAGCGGGCCGGTGACGGCTTAACTCAAAAGGCGGCCCGCCCCGGCCGCCTTTTTTATTTCACCCCGGCGCTTACCGCGCACACGGAAAACAATCCGCTTCCTGCGCGTTCGCGACGGCCAGCGGCCCGCCGCCCAGGTCCGCCGCCGTCAGCCGCGGCCCGGTCTGCAGACGGAAAATGGCGCTGGCCACGGCCCCAAACCGGAACTTGTAGTCCTCGCCGCCGCGCATGAAGTCGAACTCCGCCCGCCCGTTCTGGATGGCCCATTGCAGCAGGTAGCCCAACAGCACCCAGCCGGCCGACAGCGCTCCAAAGCGCGGATCGATGGCCGAGTTGTAGACGTAGAGCCGGTGGTCAAAATCAAAACTCAAGTAGGCGGCCGCCGGCTCGCCGCCCACGTCCAGGAAGGCCAAATGCAGCCAGCCGGCCTCGGCCGCCGCCTGCAGGGTGTCCTGAAACTGCGCCCGCATCGCGGGCGTCAGGAAGCGCGCCTTGTCCTCCGCCAGCGCCATCATGGCGAGGAAGCTCGCGCCCTCGGCGGGCGTGTACTGCGCGCCGCTCACCACGCGCCAGGTGACAGCGGCGGACTCATAGGCCTCCGCCCGGCGGATTTTGCGTTTGATCTCCTGGCGCTCTTTCTTCTCCACCATCGTCGCCAGATACGTTTCCCAATCGCCGGGCAGGCGGATGGCCGGCACCGGCTCGAGGGTCTGCTCCGTGGCCGCCCAGCCCCGCGCGGCGGCGGCGCGGCCCAGCGCGGCGCGGGTGGGTGAGACGGCCGGCAGGTTGTACCAATCCAGCACGTCCCAGGCCGGCACATCCGGCGCGGTCAGGCGTTCCAGCAGGGCCGCGCAGAAGGCGTCCACCTGCTCGCGCTCGACGATTAAATCCAGGTAATCGGAGATCTCGACACTGCCGATCAACAGCAGGGCGCGCCGGCCGTCCCGGTTGGGGGCCGCGAAGAGCGGCGCCACGCCCACCAGCCGGCCGGCCACGCGCGCGGTCACCACGCACAGGTCGGCCGCCGGCCATTCCCCGCCGCCGCGATGCGCCCACCAGGCGCGCTGATACTCGGCGCGCAGGAACGGCACCCGGCACACGCCGCGCGCTAATAAGGCGTTCCATTCGGCGCCCAGCTGTTCAAAGACGGTCGGCGTACAGTGCACTTCAAGGTCCATATGGGTCTAGTCACCGGCGGCGGCGCGGCCTGGTGGCCGGCGGCGCGCAAAAAAGGCGGCCCCGGAGGGCCGCCCGTGGGATTGATCAAGCGCTGAATTCAAAACGATTCTATCACCGCGCCGGCTCGACGGCGTTTAAGCCGCCCAGGCCGTTGATCTTCAGCGTCCAGCGGCTGTCCGGCGTGAACTGCCGGAAATCGGCCTCGTCGCGGGCCACATAGTCATAGGTCTGGCGGTCGGCCGCCAGCGAGACGGAGTATAGTTCGTTCCGCCGGCCTTCGCGCTGGTCGGCCGTTAGGTCCAGGTCTGGCCAGTAGGGTTCGAGGTCCTGGCCGCTGGCCGTCGCCCGGTCCACCTCTTGCCACTCGCGGGCGGAGTAGGCGCAATAGTCATCGTAGATCTGGTACTGGCAATCCTGCACCACCTTGCTGGTGCCATCCCCCTGTTCCACGGAGTAAGGCGTCCCGCACACTTTCTCGGAGCGCCGGTTGGGATCGGGCGCGTTCAACATCTGACGCGGCTTGAGCTCACAGGTCCCCACCTGGGCGTCGGCCGGCAGTTGGTCTTCCCAGGCCTGGCGCTGGACCGTGACCAGCGCTTCGATGCCGATGCTGCGCTCCCACTGGACCGCCTGCACCGTCCCGGTGACATCCGTGGTGTTGAGGGACTGATAGATCAGGAAGCCGCCCACGCACACACACAGCAGCGCCGCCACGACGCCGGTGACCGCCACCACCCAATTGGCGCGGGCGGGACGGCGGGAGGCCGGCGCGGCAGCGGAGGCCGGCGCGGCCATCGGCGGCGGGGCATCCGCCCCCAACGGCCGGCCGCAGGCCTGACACCGGGCGGCGGCGGCTGGGTTCGCGGTGCCGCAGCCGGCGCATTGGACGGGGGCGGCGGCCCCCGGCTGATACGCGCCCACCACCTGGCCGGCCTCCCGTTTTTCGCCTTTGGTGAGATCGCCGTTGCAGCGGGTACACACCTTGGCATCGCCGGCGTTGCGCGTGCCGCAATACGGGCAATGAATATCCGCGCCCCGGCCGGTCTGCGCCAGCTTGGCGGCCTCGGTGATCAGCTGCTGGTCCGCCGGCTTCTCAAACTTCTGGTCGGCGTCCATCTGCGCGCCGCAGCCCTGGCACGTCTTCTGCAGGCCGGGGTTCTTGGTGCCGCAGCGCCGGCAGGTCCATTCCATTTCTACATAGCCCAGCGTTTCCTGCGGCATCTTAGCGCCCTTTCAGCGGCCCGGTGTGGGCCGGCCCCCGGCGGATCTTCTCCGCCACCTGTTTGGCGGCCAGGGAGACCGTGCCGTGGGGGACGGTCGACTTGCCGTCATCGGGCAGCCCCCCCAGCGAGATTTCGGCGTGGTCCTCGCGGCTTAGCCGCTCCAGCTCCGGCAGCGCCCGCTTATCACCCAGGGTGCCCAAAACGCGCACTACACTCCAGCGGATAAAGGCGTCCGGGTGGCGCAGCGCCGCAATCAGCGGCTCCACGGCCGGCGCCCCAATTTTGGTCAAAGCGAAGGCCACTTGCTGGCGGACCTCGCCGCGCGCGTCACGCAGCGCCCCAATCAGCGGCTCCACCGCGCGCGGGTCACGGATTTGGCCAAGGGCCTGGGTGACGATCTGGCGCACGTGGACGTTGGGGACGTGCAGGGCGCTGATCAGGGGCTCCACCGCGCCCATCTGCCCCAAGGCCGCCGCCGCGCTTTCGCGCACGGCCATATCGGGGTCGTCCAGCAGCAGTTCGGTCAGGGCCGGCGCCGCGCGTTGTTCCCGGTTCTCGCCCAACAAGCGGGCCGAGCGCGCCCGGGCGCCGGCATCCGCGTCCGTGAGGGTCTTGAGGAGATAACCAAAGTACTTATCCCAGGCCTTTTGTTCGTCGAGTGAACCGGTGCCGGGAGTGCGGGTCTGCATGGCGGCCTCCCACCGAGGTGAAGTAAACGCATTATACCGTGTGGCCGGCACGCTCCTTGCAGTGAGTCCCGGGCCGGCGTCATTTGCCAAGCGTCAGCCGGCGTCTATAATCCAACCATGCCTGAGCGTTTAGAACCCGATATCGCCCTGTTGAACATCGCCGGCGGCCGGCCGCTGACGGCTGAACCGCCCGGTTTGGCCAGCTTTACGCCGCCCCGCAAGGCCGCGCGCGGCCGCGAGCGCGACACGGTGTTCCTGGGCCTGGGCCTGCGCGCCCGGGCGCCGCTCTCGGCCGAACAGACCGCGGACCGCCTGGCCGCGCTCCTGCAGCTCGCCGCCGCCACGTTCTATGGGACGCCCGGCTCGGTCACCGCCGCCGCCCGGCAGGCGCTGTTGGCCGTCAACCAGAAACTGCTGGATGAAAACCTGCGCGAGGGCGCCACAGTGCAGGGCGGGCTGATCTGCGCCGTCCTGCGCGGCACTGATTTCTACGCCGTCGTGTGCGGGGCGGGGCTGGTGGTGGTCACCCACCCCACCGCCGTGGAGCGCTTCCCGGCCGCCGCCAGCCGTCCGCTGGGTCTGAGCGACGTCCTAGATGCCCAGTATTTCCACACCGCCCTGAACGCCGGCGATTACTTGGCCATCACCCAAAGCGCCCGCTGGACCGAGGCGGCCTTAAGCGGGCTGGGCGGCCTGGCGACCTTAAGCGCCGTCGGGGAGCGGCTCAAGGAAGCCGGCGGCCCGGATTTCACGGCTCTGGCCGCGCGGCTGGAGCCGGAAGGTTCGCTGGGAACCGGCCCCACGCCGGCGCCCACCCCCAGCGCCACGCCGGCCTTCTCCCTGGCCTCCTTCACCGGCTCCGCGGCTGGCTTGGCGGACCGTTTGCGCCGGCCGCCGGCCGCCCCCGCGCCCGTGGAGCCGGCGCCGGCCGCCGCCCCTCCGCCGGTGGTGGAACCCGCGCGCCCCGCCCCGCCGGAGCCGGCGCCGCCGGCCGAGGCCTCGCCCGCGACTGATTGGCAAGACCTGTTGCGGCGCACCGAGCACTGGCGCGAAGACGCCGGCCGCGCTGCCGTGGGCCGCGACCCGGCCGCTGACCAGGCGGCGGCTGATCTGGCGCCGGTCCCCGTGCCGCGGCCCGCGCGGACCGAACCAGCCCCGGCCAGTCCGCCCCCGGCTGAGCGGGAACCCGAGCCGGAGACTGAGGCGCCCCCGCCCTTTACCCGAGAGGCCGCGCCGCGCTTCCAGCTAGATACCGGGGCATGGGGCGAGCGTTTGCGCGCCGGCGCGCGCTCATTTGGGCGCGCCCTGGGCGTGACCGTGACGGAGGCCGGCCGCAGTGTGAGCCGGCTGCTGGCGCGCGCCATGCCGGAAGGGACCCTGCAGCGCGACGGCATGTTCACCATCCCGACCTCGGTCCAGATTAGCGTGGCGGTCATTATGCCCCTGCTGATTGTGGCCGTGGTGGCCCTGATCTACATCCAACGCGGTCAAACCGAGCAATTCCAGGAAGCCCTGCAGCAGGTCCAGGTGGAAGTGACCAAGGGCCGGCTGGCGGCGGACCCGCTGGCGGCGCGCGGCAACTGGGAGGCGGCCGTGGCCGCCGCCGACCGCGCCGAAGCCCTGCGGCCGGACGATCTCCAGGTGGGGCAGTTGCGCCTAGAGGCGCAAAGCCGGCTGGACGAATTGGATTGGACGACGCGGCTGGAATATGTGCCGCTGGTGCCGGGCGGCTTTGGTCCGGAGGCCCGGCTGGCCCAGCTCACCCTGATCGGCCGGGATGTATATGCCCTGGATACAGGCCTGAGCCGCGTGTGGCGCCTGACGCCCAACCCGTCCGGCGTGTACGCCCGGGACGAGAACTTTATCTGCGGCAGCGGCCCGCTGGGCCCGCTGACCATTGGCCCGCTGGTGGATATCGGCTATGTGCCGGCGCCCAACGTGCGCGATGCCGAGGCCGTGATCGCGCTGGACAACGCCGGCGCGCTGCTGTACTGCTCGCCCAATGAGACGCCGCTCGGCAGCTATCTGCCGGCCCCCACGGCGGGCTGGGTGCAGCCGACGGCGCTGGAACTCTTCGCCGACAGCCTCTACGTGCTGGATATCGGCCAGAACCAGGTCTGGCAGTTCCAATCGTCGGGCGGGGTGTTCAATCAGCCGCCGGCCGGCTATTTCTCCAGCGTGGTGTATGACTTGAAAGACGTGGTGGATATCACCATCGCCGGCGGCGATTTGCTGCTGCTGCGCCAGGATGGGCGGATTTCCATCTGCAGCCGGGCCTCCGGTCTGGAAAGCGCCAACTGCGTGGAAGCGGCGCCGTTTACGGATCAGCGGCTGGGCCGCGCCGGCGGCGAACGCCTGGCCGACCTGACCGCGCCCGCGCACCTGATCTATGACCAGCCGCCCGAGCCGTCGGTCTTTATCCTGGAGCCCGCGCGGGCCGCGCTGGTCCAGCTCAGCTTGAAACTGGTGTATACCCGCCAATTCCGGCCGGCACGCGCCCTCGGCGCGCCGCTGACAGCCGTGGCCATCGACCCGGCCAAACGGTTCTTCATCGCCACCCGCGACAACGTCTACGTCGCCGCGCGGCCTTAGCCGCGCCGCCAGCCCGACCCAAGCCCGCCGCGGAATTGCGGCGGGCTTTTTTTATTGCGGCCCGCCGGCCTCAGTGATGATCCGGCAGCGTATGCGCCCAGGCCAGCCGCGCCAGCGCCGCCCAGCCAAAGAAGTCGTCGGCCTGGGCGGGGACCGCCCGAGCCGGGCTGGCGGGAGCCGAAAACGTGGCGGCCAGGAAGTCCAGCATTTCCGCCCACGCCTGGCCCTGGACACCGCCTTGCCGGATGGCGTCCACACTGGTGACAAAAGCGTGCGGTTGGCCGTCGTAAATGCTGATCCGATGCGGGATGCCGGCGGCGGTCAGGCCGGTCTCAAAGGCGCGCACGTCCTCCAATGGAATCGAGCTGTCCGCGCCGCCAAAGATGCCCAGCACCGGCCCCGGCAGGGATTTGAGCCGCTCCGCGTCGGTCACCGGCCCGCCATAAAAGACCACGGTGCCGGCCACTTGGGGGTTGTGCAGGCTGTAGAGCAGGGCGGAACGCCCGCCAAAGCAGAACCCCGCCACCACGATCTGATCCGGCCGCGCCTCCGGCTGCGCGGCGGCCCAGGCCAAGACCGCGTCCAAATCA
>JAGOBN010000004.1 GCA_017999235.1 Anaerolineales bacterium
ACCTTCGACCAGCCCGGCAAATACGTGTTCTACTGCACGCGCTGGTGCAGTGCCGCCCACTGGCGCATGCGCGGCGTGATCGAAGTGGCCGGCGCGGGCGAACCGGCCGCCCCGGCTGAGCCGCCGCTCTATGTGCAATTAGATCTGGATCTGGATGCGCCCCGCGCGGCGCCGGGGGCGCCGCTGGAACGCCCGTCCGCGGCGCGCGGCGCGGCGGTGGCGCTGACGGCGCCGGAGGCGGTGCGCGCGCTGATCGCCGGGCGCGCGCACAGTCCGGCCGCAGTCTGGCAAGCCTGGCGCGAAGATCCAGCCGCCGCCGCGCTGACCGAGCAGGCGGCTTGGGATGCGGTGGCCTGGCTGTGGCGCGAGCAGACCGCGCCGGCCGCGTTGACGGAGGCCGGCCAGCTCTACGCCGATAACTGCGCGGCCTGCCACGGCGAGCGCGGCGACGGCCAGGGGCCGTTTGCGCCGGCGCTGACTCACCAGGAGCTGGAAGCCCAAGCCGAATTCGGCGCCCACACCGTGGCGCCCTCCGACTTTACCGATCTGGCCCGCATGCTGGCGGCCAGCCCCGCCCTGCTGCAGGGCAAGCTGCTGCGCGGCGGGATGGGGACAGGCATGCCTTATTGGGGTCCCATCTTCACCGAAGCGCAGACCTGGGCGCTGACCGATTGGCTGTGGACGTTTGTCTTTGACTATGGCCGCTAATCCGGCTCCCCCGCTCTATTTACCCGTGCCGCACTGGACCCTGCGCGGGGCCTGGGAACCTATTTACGAGCCCAGCGGGGAACGCCTGGCCTGGCCGGCCGGCTTTGACCCCGCCCGCCTCCCGGCCCCGCGCCACGCGGTGCGGGAACGCGTGACCTTTATCTGGAGGGGCCGGCGCCGGCGCGGTGAGATCCGGGATATCAAGCTGGGCGGCGGCCCATACACCCCCACTGACGATCTGCCGGCCCTGATCGAAGCGCGCTACCTGCGCCGGCCGCCGGAATACGTCATCTACACCAGCGGGCATGGCTTCTGGGTGCCGGAGACCGAGGTGGAGTGAGGGGGCCGCCGGGTAGTTACCGGCCGCCGGGTAATTACCGGCCGGTAACAGCCTGTTACCGCCTCGTCACCCCGGCCGGAAACGAGGGTAAACCTGGCCGCCTACAGTGACGTGAACGACGATTCACGCCTGGGAGGCGCTATGGCCCACTTTCTGGCCGACGGCTACGGTCTGGCGAACGACACTTATGCGGCGGCGCAGGCGGCTCTGGTATCATATCCGCCGATGGATGAGCCGGCTCTGATTCGCGACGCCCAGCGCGGCGATGTGAACGCCTTCAACCGTTTGGTGCTGGCGTATCAATCCCTGGCCTATAACGTGGCCTACCGCGTCTTGGGCGAGACGGAGCCGGCCGCCGACGCCACGCAAGACGCGTTCATCTCCGCGTATAAGCACATCGATTCGTATCGCGGCGGCTCCTTCCGGGGCTGGCTGATGCGCATCGTCACCAACGCCTGCTACGACGAGCTCCGCCGGCGCAAGCGCCGGCCGAGCGTTTCGCTGGAAGATATGCTCACCGGCCCGGACGGCCTCGAGACGGAGTCCGAAGCCGTGCTGGCGTCGCCGGATGAATCGCCCGAAGCGCGCGTCCAGCGGCGCGAGCTGGCCGGCGCCCTGGAGCGCTGCCTGCAGCACCTGCCGGACGATATGCGCCTGGCGGTGGTGATGTGTGATGTGCAGGGCCTGGATTACGCCGAGATCGCGGATGCCACCGGGGTGGCGCTCGGTACGGTGAAGTCGCGGCTCTCGCGCGCCCGCGCCCGTCTGCGCGAGTGTTTGCAGGGGGTGCGGGAACTCCTGCCGGCCGTCTATCGTCTTGAGGACGAGGCCACACCATGATGTCCGAGCAAGATTTCGAGCGCCTGTCGGCGTACCTGGACCACGAGCTCTCCGCGCCGGAGACCGCGCGCCTGGAGCAGCGTCTGGCCCACGACGCCGACCTGCAGGCCGCGCTGCGGGACCTGCGCCGGCAGACGCGCGCTCTGCGGGCCTTGCCGGCGGTTAAACCGCCGCGGGTCTTCACCCTGACGGCCGAACAAGCCCAAGCTGTGCGCCGGCCGCGCCGGCCTTTTTTTGAGGCGCTGTTCCCGGCCGTGCGGCTGGCGACCTCGCTGTCGGCGGCCGCCTTCGCCGTGGTCCTGGCCGCGGCGGTGCTCGGCCCGAATACCGGCGGGCTGCCGACGGCCAACAAAGACACCCTGTCCGCCGCCGGCCAAGCCGAGGCGCCGGCCGCCGCCTTGGCGCCGCCGGCCGCCGACGCGCAGTTGCGCACCACGGCGGAGCTGACGGAGACCATGCTCAGCGCCAGCGCCGCTGCGGTTGAAAGCGTCGGCGGGGCGGCGGAAGCTTACAGCGCCGCGGGTGAGCCGGCGGACGCGGCGCCCGCGCCGGCCCCCGACCCGAGCGCGGCCGCCCTCGCGCCGCCGCCGTTCCCCAATTTATGGCCGGTGGCGGCCGGGTTTGGGGCGTTGACGGGCGTTTTGGCCGGCGCGGCCTGGTTGCTGCGCCGCCGCTAAGCGCCGCGTGGAGACCCAGCCGCCGCGCCCCCTCTCCGCGCGCGCCGCCGAGATCAAGTACTGCGCCCACTGCGGCCACGCGGTGGAATACCAGCCGCGCTACGGCGCGCTGCGCCCCGTCTGCCCCGCCTGTCACAAAACCCACTTCGTGGATCCCAAGGTGGCCGTGGCCGTGCTCGTGGAACGCGGGGCGCGGGTGCTGTTGATCCAGCGCGGCGGCGCCCCGGAGCGCGGCAAGTGGTCGTTTCCGGCCGGGTTTGTGGACGCCGGCGAGGACCCGGCGCGGGCCGCCGAACGCGAGGCGCTGGAGGAGACCGGCCTGCGGGTGCGCGTCACGGCGCTGCTGGATGTGCTGCCGCGCATGGAGGCGCTGGAAGGCGCCGACATCCTCATCGTGTATCGCGCGGAGGTGGTGGGCGGCGCGCTGGCGCCCGGCGATGACGCCGCCGCGGCCGGCTATTTTGGGCCGGCGGAGCTCCCGCCGGACCTGGCCTTCGCGTCCACGCGCCGCGTGCTGGCGCGCTGGCTGGCCGAACGTTAACGCGGCCAGCCGCCCGCCGCGTTTCCGATTCAACCCGGTTGGCGTATAATCCTCTTGCCCGTCCCGCGGATCTTCTGAGGAGCACCGACCCACCCATGCCCGCCGTTCCCACTTCGCCAACCCCAAGCCCCAGCAAACTGGTGGGCGATTTGAGCCGCCTGGCCGCCGACCTGCGGACGACGTTGAGCAACCAGCGCGAGATCGCCAGCCGCGTGCCGGCGACGGTGATGGACGGGCTCAACTCCCTGCGCGAGGCGCTGGAGAAACTGCAGCCGCAAGTCGCGGCGCAAGACGCCGAATTAGGCCGCCTGCGCGCCCTGACCTCCACCGCCGAGGTGATCAACTCCTCGCTTGACCTGACGACCGTGCTGGCCGAAGTGATGGACACCATCATCCGGCTGACCGGCGCCGAACGCGGCTTCATGATGCTCAAGGACCAATTCGGCGAGCTGCAGTTCCGGATTGCGCGCGGCATGGAGCGCGAGAGCCTCAACAAATCCGATTTTCAGGTCAGCCGCACCATCTTGAAGACCGTGGCCGAGGGCGGCCAGCCGGTGGTCACCACCAACGCCGCCGCCGACCCGCGCTTCTCCGCACAGGAGAGCGTCATCGGCTACAACCTGCGCTCGATTGTGTGCGTGCCGCTGAAATTTAAGGGCGAGGTGACGGGCGTCATCTACGTGGATAACCGCATCCGCACCGGCCTGTTCACCGAGAAAGAGCGCGATCTGCTGGCGGCGTTCGCCAATCAGGCCGCCATCGCCATTGAAAACGCGCGCCAGTACCAGCGGGTGCTGGAGCTGAAAGAACTGCTGGATAACGTCTTCGCGTCCATGGCCTCCGGCGTCATCACCACCGACGTGGGGGACATGATCACGCTCTGCAACCATGCCGCCGAGCAAATCCTGGGCCTCCCGCGCGCCCAGGTGGAAGGCCAGCCGCTGGGCCAGGCCTTCCCCATCGGTGAGCCGCTCTCGATCTTGCTGGAGCGGGTCAAGACCGATAAGCGCCCGATGGTGGGGCACGAGATGAACCCCACCCTGCCGGTGCGCGGCGCCGTCAACTGGAACATCAACGTCGCCTCGCTCAAAGACGACGGCCAGGGCCGGCAGGGTCTGGCGATTGTGGTGGACGACGTTACCGAAAAGAAACGCCTGCAGAACAAGTACGAAGTCTTCACGCGCATGGTGCCGCCGCAGGTGGTGGAGCGCTTGGACATCAACGATCTCAAACTGGGCGGGGTGCGCCGCACAGTCAGCATCGTCTTCGCCGATATCCAGGGCTTCACCACCCTGAGCGAGACGCTCGACCCCGAGATCGTCATCGAGAAGCTGAACGGCTACGTCGGCACGGCGGCCGAGGCCATGCTGCTGCAAGAAGCCACGGTGGATAAATACATCGGCGACGCGGTGATGGCGTTCTTTAACGCGCCGCACGACCAGCCCGACCACACAGTGCGCGCAATCCGCGCCGCCATTCAGATGCGCGACGACATCAACGACCTGCGCGAGTCGATGGAGCCGCAGTTCCGCCTCAACTTCCGGGTGGCCGTCCACGTGGGTGAGGCCGTGGTGGGGCTGGTAGGGACCAAGGATCGTCTGGATTACACCATCATCGGCGACACGGTGAACACGGCCAAGCGCATCCAGGAAAACGGCATCCCCGGCAAGGTGGTCATCAGCGACGCCGTCTACCAGATCGTCAAAGACATGGTCATCGTCAATCCCCTGGAGCCCATGCACGTCAAAGGCAAATTGCAGCCGGTGTCGGTGTACGAACTGCTGGATTTGCGGCGGTAGTCTTTCGCCGGCCCTGGATCGTGCCGGTCAGCCCGTGGCGCTTATCGCCGCGGGCTGTTTTTTTGAGGACGGTTACGCATGCAGTTTGAAATTGGACCCGCGCTGCTGGCGGCGGCCGGCTGGCTGTACGCGGCCAGCCTGGCGGGGGTGGCGCTGTTTGGGCTGGCCCTGGCGCTCACGCTGGCGGCGGCGGTCTGGCACCGCCGGCCCCGGCCGCCGGCCCCCCCGTCCGGCCCCTGGCCGGCGCTGCTGGTCCAGCTGCCGCTCTTCAACGAGCGCTTTGTGGTCGAACGCCTCATCGACGCGGCCGCCGCGCTGGACTATCCGCGCGACCGGCTGCTGATCCAGGTGCTGGATGATTCCACCGATGACACCGGCGCCCTGGCGCGGGCGCGGGTGGCCCACCACCGCGCGCGCGGTGTGCCGATTGTCCATCGGCCGCGCCTTAACCGGGCCGGCTTCAAGGCGGGCGCGCTGGCCGAGGGCCTGGCCGCCGCGCCGGACGCCGAGCTGGTGGCCATCTTCGACGCCGATTTCGCGCCGGCGCCGGATTTTCTGCGCCGGCTGGCGCCGGAATTTCAGGCCGACCCGCGCCTGGGGATGCTGCAAGCGCGCTGGGAGCACCTCAACCCGGAGCAGAACGCCCTCACCCGCGCCCAGGCGCTGGCGTTCGACAGCTTCTTCGCGGTGGAGCAAGTGGCGCGCAGCCGCGCCGGCTGGCCCATGAACTTCAACGGCAGCGCCGGCCTGTGGCGGCGGGCGTGCATTGAGGCGGCCGGCGGCTGGCAGGCCGATACCCTGGCCGAAGACGCGGATCTTTCGTATCGGGCGCTGCTGGCCGGCTGGCGGCTGGATTATCGGCCGGAGGTGGCCGCGCCGGCCGAGCTGGCGCCCTCGCTGCTGGCCGTCAAGCGCCAACAATACCGCTGGGCCACCGGCTCGTTTCAGGTGCTGGGCAAGCTGGCCGGCCGGCTGGCGCGCGCTCCCTGGCCGCTCACGCACAAGGTCTGGGCGCTGCTAAACCTGGCCGGTTACGCGCCGCAGCCGCTGGCGCTGGCCGCGCTGCTGCTCAGCCTGCCGGTGGTGCTGGCGCACGGCCGGGCGCCGGTGGCCTGGGATGTGCTGGGCTGGCTGGGGCTCGTGCCGCCGCTGGTGGCGCTGTGGGGCCAGATCCGCTTTCGCCCTGAGCCGGTCTGGCGTCTGCGCTACTACCCGGTGCTGATGCTGGGGATGATCGGCTTGGCGCTCAGCAATACGGCGGCGTTAGCGGCGGCCGTGGCCGGCCGTGCCGGCGCGTTTCAGCGCACGCCCAAGGGGCCGGCGGGCGCGGTCTATGCCGTGCCGCTGGATTGGACCACCTGGGGGGAGTTGATTCTGGCGCTGTATGCGTTTGCCACGGGCGTGCTGGCCCTGGAACGCGCGCCCAGCCTGGCGCCCATGCTGGGCGTGTACGCGTTGAGCTTCGGCGCGGTGGCCACGCAGGGTTTGCGGGAGGCGTGGGCGCAGCGGTTGGGGGAAGGCTCGCGGTTCAAGGTGTGAGGGCTAGGCCCCGGCCCCCAGCTCATCCGCATACGCATACAGCGCCGGGACGCCGCCGGTGTGCCAGAAGAGCACCGTCTCGCCCGGTTTGATGGCGCTGCGCCGGATCAGGTCCAGCAGGCCGGCCGCCGCGCGGCCGGTGTAGACCGGATCCACCAGGATGGCCTCCGCGCGCGCGAACCGTTCAATCGCTTCGCGCTCGGGCGCGCCCATCACCGCGTAGCCGCGGCCCAGATAATCGGCATCCACGCGGATATCCGCCGGCGCATAGGTGTGCGGGGCGCCGAGCCGGGCGGCCGTCTCCGTGGCCAAGGGCGCCACCAGCCGCTGCAACTCCGGCGCCGGCAGGTCCACGCTGATCCCCAGCAGCTCCGTCCGCCAGCCGGCCAATTGCGCGCCCACCACCAGCCCGGCGTGGGTGCCGGCCGAACTGGACGCGAAGACGATCCGGTCAAAGGTCACGCCCCACGCCTCCGCTTGTTCCTTTAATTCCAGGACCGCCGCCGCATAGGCCGCCGCGCCCAGGACCGTCGAGCCGCCCAGCGGGATGCCGTACGGCCGCCGGCCGGCGGCGCGCTCCGCCGCCACCACCTCCGCGTAGACGGTGTCCCGCGGCCGGTCGCCGGCCCAGCGGATCTCCGCGCCCAGCAGGTGATCCAGCAGCAGATTGCCGGTGACGGCCGCCGGCGGGTCGCCGCGCAGGACGAGCACGCAGCGCAGGCCGGCGCGCACCGCCGCCGCCGCCGTCTGCCGGCAGTGGTTGGATTGCACCGCCCCGACGGTCACCAGGGTGTCCGCGTCCTGCGCCAGCGCGTCCGCCACCAGATACTCCAGTTTGCGGGTCTTGTTGCCGCCGCCGGCCAGGCCGGTTTGGTCATCGCGTTTGATCCAGAGGTGGACGCCGAATTCGCGGCTGAGGCGCGCCAAGGGTTCCAGCGGGGTGGGCAGCTGCGCGAGCGGGAAGCGGGCCAAGGTGTTTAGCATGCGGCGGGGCTCCGGGAGATGAGTGGACACGGCGCATTATAACGGGGCGGAGTACCGCCCGAGGGGCGGAGTACCGCCCGATGCCAAGGATGTCCAAGGCCGGCGCGCGGCTCAATCGGCGTAGAGATAAGCCGTGAACGCGCCGCAGGCCGGGCAGCCCACCTCGTAGACGCCGTATTTGTCGGCCTGGCCTTCGCTGTAGTCGAAGTACAGGCAGACGGTCGCGTCGCTCTGGCAGCGCCCGCAGCGGCCGGGCGCCGGTGGATAAGCGATGTTGACGCGGTCGCTCAGGAAGTACGGATGGGACTCCAGCGGCCCGCCCGCGTTGCCGGCGGCGTCTGCCGGCGCATAGGCCGGCCGGTCATGCACTTCCCGGCGGATCAGGCGCGCGGCGGCCACGCTACGTCAGCCGCGCCACGATCAACTGCTGCGTGGAGTCGGCGTGGAAGTCTTTTTCGCCATACTTGCCGTACTTGGCCTCCAGGGTGAACCCGTGCCAGGCCAGCAGCGCATCCAGCTCTTGCGGAAAGAATTGCCGCATGGCCAGCGCCAGGTCCTGCGGCGGGCCGCCCTCAGTCTCAAAGCGCCAGGTGATGGCGTTGATCTGCGTGGCCGAGTCGTAGCGGTTCTGCTCGCTCAGGCGCACCCGCCGGCCCTGGGCATCCGGGTACTCGCCAATCTCATACCAGCGCTGGCTGTCGCGGGACAGGATGGCGAACGACGGATTGAAGACATCGATGATGAAGCGGCCGTGCGGCTCCAGATGGGCGCGCACGCACTGGAAGCAGGCTTCCACGTCTGGGCGGGTCAACAAATGGCACAGCGAGTTGATGGGGATGAAGATCAGGTCAAAGCGCCGGCCGAGCGTAAAGGCGCGCATATCGGCCTGGGTCAACTCCAGGGCGGCGCCGGCGTAGGCGGCCTTGGCGCGGGCGCGGGCCAGCATGGCCGGGGATAGATCGAGGCCGGTCATGGTCAGGCCGTGTTGGGCGAGCGGCACGGTCAGCCGGCCGGTGCCGCAGGCCAGTTCCAAAACCCGGGGGCCGAGGCGCGCGGCCTGGCGCTGATAAAACTCCAGCTCGCCCTTCCACGGGCCGAGGTGGACGAGATCGTAGAGTTCGGCGGCAGTGTAGAGATCTTGCATGGCGGCCCCTCATTCGGGCAGGTGCGCCGCCAGCAGCGCGGCGGCGGCGGCCGGCGCTTGGCGGGCCGGCCCGCGGGCGCCAAAAACGCGCACCGCCATCCAGGCGCCGTCCATCACCAGATACAACTGGTCCGCCAGGGCGACGGGATCAGCGGCGCCGGCTTGCGCGGCCAGCGCCTGGAAGCGCTCGCGCACGGCTTGTTTATGCGCCTGGGCGATCTGGCGGCCGGGGTGGCCGGGCTCGGGAAAGTCCACCACCGCGTTCAAAAACGGGCAGCCATGACAGGCGGGCTGAGCGGCCTGCGCGGCCAGCGCCCGGAAGAAACTCAGCAGTTGTTCACGCGGCCGGCCGGCCGCCTCGGCTAACGCGGCCTCGCTCCAAGCCCAAAAGCGCGCGTCGCTGTCCGCCAGATAAGCCGCGATCAGGTCGTCTTTGGACGCGAAGTGGCGGTAGAGCGTCATCTTGCCGACGCCGGCCTCGGCCGCGATGGCGTCCACGCCCACCGCCCGGAACCCCGCCCGGTAAAACAGCGCGCCGGCCGTCTCCAGCACTTGCCGCCGAAAGCGATTTTCCTCAGACATGGCATTCGCCTCTTGACACGATACCGATCTGTCTCTATAGTTGCGCCACTGCGATACAGATCTGTATCGTAACATGCTTTGGCCTCCGCGGCAATCACTGGGAGTGACTTAATATGAACATTGGCGTTTTGGGTTCCGGGATGGTGGGGCAGGCCCTGGGCGGGAAACTGGCGGCGCTCGGGCAGAGCGTGGTCGTCGGGACGCGGGATCCCGGCAAGCTGGCGGGGTGGCTGGCGCAAGCCGGCCCCAACGCCCGCGCCGGCTCCTTTGCGGAAGCGGCCGCGCATGGCCAGGTCGTGATCAACGCCACCAACGGCGGTAGCTCGCTGGCGGCTCTGCAGGCGGCGGGCGCCGCCAACCTCAATGGCAAGATCTTGATCGACATTGCCAACCCGTTGGACTTTTCCAAAGGCATGCCGCCCTCATTAAGCATTTCCAACACTGACTCGCTCGGCGAGCAGATCCAGCGCGCCTTCCCGGACGTGAAGGTGGTCAAGACGCTCAACACCCTCAACGCTTATTTGATGGTTGATCCGGGCCAACTGGCCGGCGGCGACCACACCCTCTTTGTCAGCGGCAACGACGGCGCGGCCAAAGCCCAGGTAACTCAGTATCTGAAGGAGTGGTTCGGCTGGCGCGACATCATCGACCTGGGCGATATCACCACCGCCCGCGGCACCGAGATGTATCTGCCGTTGTGGGTGCGCGTGTACGCGGCGCTGGGCCGGCCGGCATTTCAAGTGAAAGTAGTGCGGTAGCCATGCGCTACAAACTCTTTGGCCGCAGCGGACTGCGCGTTTCCGAGCTGGCCCTCGGCACGATGACGTTTGGCGAGGACTGGGGCTGGGGCGCCTCGCACGCGGTCAGCCAGCAGCTCTTCGAGACCTACGCGGCGGCCGGCGGCAACTTTATCGACACCGCCAACCGCTACACCGAAGGCACGGCCGAGAAATACGTGGGCGAGTTCATCCACGCCGACCGCGAGCACTTCGTCCTGGCCAGCAAGTACACGCTCAAGATGCGCCCCGGCGACCCCAACTTTGGCGGCAACCACCGCAAGAACCTGGTCCAATCCGTGCGCGCCAGCCTGAAACGGCTGAACACGGATTATCTCGACGTGCTGTGGGTGCATGCTTGGGATTTCACCACCCCGGTGGAGGAGGTGCTGCGCGGCCTGGATGATCTGGTGCGCCAGGGCCTGGCGCTGTATGTGGGCATCTCCGACACGCCGGCCTGGGTGGTCTCACGCGCCAACGCCATCGCGGACCTGCGCGGCTGGACGCCGTTCGTGGGCCTGCAGATCCGCTACAGCCTGGCGGACCGGGCCGCCGAGCGCGACCTGCTGCCGATGGCGCGGGCGCTCGACCTGGCGGTGACGCCGTGGAGCGTGCTGGGCGCCGGCGTGCTGACCGGCAAATACAACGCCGAGGCCGGCGCCGCCGGCCGCGCCGCGCGCTGGGATAAGACCGAGCGGCAAATCGCCATCGCCCGCGAACTGCAGGCCGTGGCGCAGGCGGCCGGCTGTACGCCCTCGCAGGCCGCCATCGCCTGGGTGCGGCAGCCGGCGGCGCCCCGCCACGCGCCCATCATCCCGCTCCTGGGCGCGACGACCGTGGCGCAGCTGCAGGACAACCTGGGCGCGCTTTCCGTGACGCTGGCGCCCGAACATCGGGCGCGCCTGGACGCGGTCAGCGCCATCGAGCTGGGCTTTCCGCATGACTTCCTGGCCGGCGCCAGCGTGCGGGATCTGGTTTTTGCCGGAACCTACGACCAGATCGACAACCATCGCGCCTGAGTGGGCCGCGGCTGGCGGGCCGCTACTCGGCGGCGCCGAGGGTGACGCGGTTCCGGCCGGCGGCTTTGGATTGGTAGAGCGCTTGGTCGGCGATCGAGAGCAGGCCGGCCGGGCTCAGGGCATGGGCCGGGAAACCAGCCAGGCCGGCGGAGAAGGTGACGCGCAAGCCGGCCTCGCCATACGCGATGGTTAACGCCGCCAGTTCGGCCCGCCATTGATCGACGCGGGCATGGGCGGCCTCCAGCGGCGCCCCCGGCAAGACGATGATGAACTCTTCGCCGCCGTAGCGGCAGGCGATGTCGCCGGCGCGGATCCCCGCCGCCAGCAGTTGGCCCACGCGGGCCAGCACGGCATCGCCGGCTTCGTGTCCGAACGAGTCGTTGATGGCCTTGAAGTGGTCGAGGTCGATCGCGGCCAGGCTCAGCGGCTGACCGGCGCGGGCCGCCTCGGCCAGTTCGCGTGGCAAGGTTTCATCCAGGTAGCGGCGGTTAAATAGGCCGGTCAAGGTATCGCGGATGGCTTGCTCGCGCAGTTGGGCCTGCAGCGCCCGGATCTCAGCTAATTGTTGCTGGAGCCGTTCGGTGGCTTGATGCCGTTCGGTGACATCCCGGAGCACCAGGACGGCGCCGGCCGGCCGGCCCAGCCGGGTGGGCAGGGCCGTCAAGCTGGCATCCACGTAACGCTGCGGCGTGCCGGGCAGCGTGATCTCCTCCCGGGTGTCTGGCGTCTGACGCAGGCGTTCCAGCAGGCTGGGCCACCCGGTCAAGCGGGCCGCCGCGCTGTGGCCCAAATGCGCGTGGGACAGCGCCAGCATGGTTTGCGCCGACCGGTTGAAATCTGCCAGGCGGTCCTGGTCATCCAGCACCAGCACGCCATCCTGCAGCCGTTCCACGACGACGTCGCGCGCGATCGGGACCAGGTCTAACAGCCGCTGCCGGAACAGGGCGGCGGCGAAGACCAAGCCGGTGATGATGAACGCGAACGGTGTCAGATCTAGATTGGGCCAGGGCTTGAAAGGCAGGAAGCCGATCAGATTGCTGAACACGGGGACGCTGACGCCCAGCAGCAGGAGACCGGCCTGCCGGCGGTAAGCCGGGGCCAGGCTGATCGCGGCCTGGGCCAACAGCCCGATCACGGTCAGCACCAGGCCATAGGTGTAGACAACGTTGGCCCAGAAGAACAGCCCGCCGGAAAAGTAAGCGCCCACCGGCGGCGGGCCGGCGAAGAACCAGTGGTGCCAGGGGTCCGTCCACATGACCGCCAGCGTCAGGATGGGCTCAACCAACAGCCACCCCAGCCGACGGCGGGTAAGCCAGGCGCCGCGGCCTGTGAAGTGCAGCGTTGTGACCAGCATGGCGGTGGGCGAGATCACGGCCCCCAGGTAGGTGGCGTTTAGCCACATCTCGGCGCCGGGCGCCGGAAGCAGCAGCCAATACAGGGCGTAGGTGAAGACCCAGACCAGGTTGCCCAGCAGAAACACGGCCAAGGGGCGCGCGGCCGGGGCCGGGTGGCGTTGCCAGCTAATCCGGGCTACCCAGGCGGCGATGGCGGCCGCGCCCAGGAGCGCGAGAGTGTAAGCCAGGGAGTTGTGCGGCATGGATGGCCAGCGGATGGTTGGTAGGTGGAAAGGCTGAACCAGCCCCGGCACTTTATCACAGACCAGGCGCTCGACCGGGAAATTGGCGCGTTATCGCGCCGAGGGTGGGCGCGGCGCTATTGCCCCAGCGCTGACTGGGTTTGCGCCTGGCCGCGCCGGCGCATGAACGCCAGCACGCGCGGGAGGAGGCGCGTGTACAGGCGGTACAGGCCGGCGGAAGGGGCGTAATCCCAGGCGCCCAGGCCGCGCACAAACTGACCGCCAAAACCCTCTTTGAATTTCCACACCCCCCACAGGGCGTCGGTTTCCACCAGATCGTTGGGCGCGCCCCAGAAATCATAGGTCCGGCAGCCCTGCGCCCGCGCCCAGCGGATGGCTTCCCACTGCAGCAGATAATTGGGCATCTTGTCGCGGTGCGCGTCCCGGCTCATGCCGTAGAAATACCAGGCCGTCCCGCCAAACGTGAATAGGATCAGCGCGGCGACGGCCTCCCCCGCCACCTCGGCGATGAGGGGCTGAGCGCGGCCGGCGCCAATGAGCGTGCTCCACACCTCGTGATAGTAGCCGGCCGGCCGGATCACAAACCCATCCCGGACGGAGGTCTCGGCGTAGAGCCGGTAGAGCAAATCGAGATCCGCCCGGCCGCCGGCGCGCACCTGGACGCCTTTCTTGGCCGCCAGCCGCGCGTTGTAGCGCGTCTTTTGTTTCATGCCGGCCAGCAGCTCATCTTCGCTGGGGCGCAGGTCGAGGGTGACGGTGTTGCGGAATTGCACCTGGTCCGGCGACCAGCGCCAGCCGGTGTGCGCCAGCGCGGTGTGAGCGGCCAGACCGGCCGGGTGGGCGGTTTCGGCGCCGGGCTGGCCGGCCGCGAGCGGCAGGTCGGGATCAAGTTTCAGCAGAATGGCGCGGCGCTGGCGGGCCAGGGCCGCCAGATCCGCCAGGACTTGCGCGCGCAGTTCGTCATCGCCCCACGCCAGCAGCGGGCCGCGCGGCACATACATGACGCGCACCAGGCCGCGCGCGGCGGAGCGGGTAAGCACCTGCGCGGCGGCCCGGTCGCCCCAGGCCAGCCGTTCGGCTTGCCAGCCGTAGCGGCTTTTGAGGTCGCCCCACTCCCAAGCCTGCAGAATATGCGCGCCCGGCAGGCCGGCGGCCAGGCGGTTCCACGTACCCGGATCGTTGATTGATCGGATTTCGGGGAGAGACATAGCCCAGTCTTTACCGCGAACAACGCTGGCCCGCTCAGGCTGCGTCCTTCGCGCCTGTGTGGTTTAGCCCAGGGATTGCCGTCGGAAACGCAAGTAGGCCAGATAGGCTTGATACAACGCCGGGTTGTAGACTCTGTCCCAGGCCCCCACCGTGCGGACCAATTGCCCGCCCCAGCCGCGCTTGAAGCGGTAGACCCCCCATAGGCCGTCCGCGCGCGTCTCAAAGCCGGCCTCTAGTGCGGCCTCGTCTTCGTCCGGCACCCCCCACAGATCGTACCAGTGCGCGCCGCGGCTGCGCGCCCAGCGGATGGCCTCCCATTGCGCCAGGTACGGCGCCATGCGCGGGCGCTCCTGGTCCGAGGACGCGCCGTAAAAATACCAGGCCCGCTCCCCGAGGGCGAAGGCCATCACGCCGGCCAGGGGCTGACCCGCGTACTCGGCCAGGAACAGCGCGCCCTGGCCGAGCGGCGCAAACAGCGCGTGGGCGGCCTGATAATAGGCCGGCGCATGCACACCGAAATGGTCGCGTTCCCCGGTCGTGCGCATCAGCGCGGTGAAGGCGGTGAGATCCTCCGGAGACTCAGCCGGGCGGACGGTGACGGCCTTCTTGGCGGCCAGGCGCAGGTTGTAGCGCGTCTTCTGTTTCATGCGCGCCAAGACGTCGTCTTCTGAGCCGGCCAGGTCCAGCAGGATGGACCGGCGGGGCTGGATGGTTTGCGGGGAAGGCTGGAAGCCGAGCGCCGTCAGGGCGGCCCGCTGGTCCGGCTCATCCGGCAGGTCCGGCTCGATTTTAAGGAAGATCGCGCGCCGGCGGCGCGCGGCGTCGTCGAGCGCGTGGAGGGTGGCTGGGTGGAGGCCTGCGGCGTGCGGGCCGCGCGGCACATAGGCCAGGGAGAACCCGAGCGGGGCCGGCCGGAAGAGCAGCAATACGC
This sequence comes from Anaerolineales bacterium, assembly GCA_017999235.1. Next base: position 14,687 of record JAGOBN010000004.1, read on the forward strand.
CGGCGACCTGTTCCGCCTGCCAGCCGAAGCGCGTTTTGAGCCGGCCCCACGGCTCAGTTTGGAGGATGTGCGGCCCAGCCCAAAAAGACATGCGCGCGATTGTAACATTAGACCCGGCTGAGAATCCGCCTGGGCGGGGAGCACCGGGGCCGGGCGCCGGCCCATTTTGTCCGGGAAAAGACGGCGAATAGGATGAAAGTCCCCCCGATCTTTGACTTTTGCTTAGAGTCATGTTAATATCCGCGCCGTATTTCACAAATGCACCCCCATCCGGAGTACCCATGCAAGAGAATTGGATATTCATCGGTGTCTTCCTGCTGGTCGCCGGTATCTTTCCGGCCGCGCCCATCATCATCCAAAGCGTGATCTTGGGGCCGAAGAAGAACAACCCGGTGAAAAACAGCACCTACGAGTGCGGCATTGAAACCTTCGGCGATACCTGGGTGCAATTCAAGGTGCAGTACTACATCTTCACCCTGGTCTTTGTGGTTTTCGATGTGGGCATGATGTTCCTGTTTCCATTTGCCGTGGCGTATGGCCAGATCCCGGCCTTCATGCTGGTGGCGGTGGTGGGCTTCCTCAGCGTCCTGGGAGGCGGCCTGGTCTATGTCTGGCGCAAAGGCGCGCTCAAGTGGGTGTAAATCCAGACTAATTTTCAAGCATCGCCTATCGTGCAAACGGTAGGCGTTTTCTTGTTGGGCGGCGGCTCGCGCCGGCGCCGGTGATTTTGGAGCGTGTGAGAGGTCGGAGCTATGGATTTCTTTACGAACCCGGTTGGGGTAATCCAAACTTGGTTGGCGGGGCTGTTGGCCGGCTTTCTGCCGGCGGAGGCGGTCAGCCTGGTCCTGGTGGTCATCGGCGCGTTCGTGGTCGGCGGCGTCGGCCTGGTCCTGCCGCTGTTCCTGATCTGGTATGAGCGCCGCTTGATCGGGCGTATGCAGGACCGGGTCGGCCCGAACCGCGTGGGGCCGGAAGGCCTGCTCCAGACGGTGGCCGACGCGCTGAAGCTGCTCAGCAAAGAAGACATCACGCCGACCGGCGCCGATAAAGTCGTCTACAACCTGGCCCCGATCATGGCCGTGATCTCCATCTTGACGATGTGGGCCGTGATCCCGCTGGCCGTCAACATCGTCGGCACCGATCTGAACATCGGCGTGCTCTACATCGTCGGGGTCGGTTCGCTGGGCACGCTGGCGATCATGCTGGGCGGCTGGGCGTCCAACAACAAATACGCACTCTTGGGCGCGTTCCGCACCGTGGCGCAGTTGGTGTGCTACGAGGTGCCGATGATCCTGGCCTTGATCGTGCCGGTCATGCTGACCAGCAGCGCCGGCCTCCCCAACCCCATGAGCATGCAGTCGGTGACGGCCGCCCAGACCGATGTCTGGTTTCTCTTCTCCGCGCCGATCGCGGCCCTGATGTTCTTCATCGCGTCCGTGGCGGAGACCGGGCGCGCGCCCTTTGACCTGCTGGAGGCCGAGTCCGAGATTGTGGCCGGCTTCAATATCGAGTACTCGGGCATGAAGTTCGGCATGTTCTTTGTGGCCGAATTCCTGCACGCGTTCACGGTGGGCGCGCTGGTGGCCACGCTCTTCCTGGGCGGCTGGACCGGCCCGTGGGCGGAGCAGTACCCGCTGCTGGGGGTGGTGTACTTCGTCCTCAAGGCCTTTGCCGCGTATTTTGTGACCATCCTCATGCGCGCCGCGCTGCCGCGCGTCCGCATCGACCACATGCTGGATCTCAACTGGAAGTTCCTGGTGCCGCTGTCCGTGGCCTCCATCGCGGTGACGGCCGTGGTCAATAAGCTGGTGGACCGGCTGGCGGTGGGGCCGTATTGGAACGGCCTGGCGCTGTTGGCCGCCAACCTGATCGTGGCCTGGATCGCCCTGGCGTATGTGGCGACCATCGCGCGCAAGCTGCGCAGCGCGGAAGCTTCCCGAACCCCGCCGGGGGCGCCGGCCGCCGGCGAGCCCGCCGCCCACGTTGAACACGGCCACGCCGCGCCGGCCGCCCACGCCGCGCATTAGTCGGACGGAAATCCCATGACCGGTCTGCAAATCGTCTTTCTCGTCGTCGCCGCCGCCCTCCTGGCCGCGGCTGTGCAAGTGGTGAGCGCCCGCAACCTGGTGCACGCCGCGATCTGGCTGATCGCGGCCTTGTTCGGCACGGCGATCCTGTTTGTGCTGCTGGAAGCCGGGTTCCTGGCGGTGGTGCAGGTGGTGGTCTATATCGGCGCCATCTCAATCTTGATCATCTTCGCCATCATGCTCACGCGGCGGGTGATGCAGGATACCGGCTCGCAGATCACCAGCCTGTGGTGGCTGGCCGGCGTGATCGCGCTGGTGTTGTTCGGCGCGCTTTTTACCATCTTGTCGCGCGTGACCTTCCCGGAAGCCAATCTGCCGGTGCCGGCCGACAACCTGGCCACCCTCGGCCGGCAGCTGGTCGATCCGGATTTCTATATGATCCCGTTGGTCGCCATCGGCGTCCTGCTGGCCGTGGGCATGGTTGGCTCCATCGCCATCGCCCGCGACGACCGCGAGTAGGAGCGAGCGCATGATCCCCCTGTCTTGGTATTTGGCCCTCAGCGCGGCGCTGTTTTGTGTGGGCGTTTACGGCGTGCTGGCGCGCAAGAATTCGGTCGCGATTTTGATGGGCGTGGAGCTGATGCTGAACGCCGTCAACATCAATTTGGTGGCCTTCTGGCATTATCTGACGCCGGCGGCCGTCTCCGGCATGATGTTTGCCCTGGTCGTCTTTGCCGTCGCCGCCGCGGAAGCGGCCGTCGGCTTGGCCCTGATCATCTCCATGTACCGCCGGCGCCAAACGGTGGTGGCGGAAGATGCGGATCTGATGAAGTTCTAGCCCCTGGTCGCTGAGCGCGCCCAGCCGGCCCGCGGCCGGCGCGGCGGTATTCAGTAAGAGCGGAGCAATTATGCAGTTAGATGCCACCACCCTCACCTGGCTGATCCCGGTCCCGCCGCTGCTGGCGTTCTTCCTGATCGTGCTGTTTACCAATCGCAGCAAATGGCTGAGCCACACCCTGGCCGTCGGTCTGATGCTGGTCTCGTGGATGATGAGCTGGGGCGTGCTCACCCAGGTGGTCAGCCGCGAGCATTTCGGCGCCGAAGGCACGGTGATCGAGGCGTTTGTCAATTGGCTGCCGTTCGGCGGCGAAGGCGTGGCCGGCGCCGAGCCGTTCAATATGGGCGTGCTGGTGGACCCGCTCACCGGCGTCATGCTCTTCTTTGTGCCGCTCATCTGCCTGATGATCTTCATCTATAGCGTGGGCTACCACAATTTCCTCAAGCCCGTCGACCCGCATGCGGTGCCCGGCGAGCCGGCCCACAACGGCGTCGAGCCGCTGTACGCGCGCTTCTTCGCCTACCTCTCGCTGTTCGCCTTCGGCATGCTCGTGCTGGTGGTGGCCGATAACCTCCTGCTCATGTTCATGGGCTGGGAGATCATGGGCCTGTGCTCGTTCCTGCTCATCGGCTTCTGGTACGCGCGCGTCTACCCCAATCCCCAGCAGATCACGCCCCGCCAGGCCGCGGTCAAAGCCTTTATCACCACCCGCATCGCCGACGTGGTGATGCTCCTGGGCATCGCTTACCTGTACGCGGCCACCGGCACGCTCTCCTTCCGCGAGATCATGTTCGCGCATGAGGGTGAAATCCTGGCCCGGCTGGCGGAGACGCCGTCCTTTATCGCCGGCCTGTCGGCGGCCGGCCTGATCGGCCTCCTGCTGCTCACCGGCACGGTCGGCAAATCCGCGCAGTTTCCGCTGCACACCTGGCTGCCGGACGCCATGGAAGGCCCGACCCCGGTCAGCGCCATGATCCATGCCGCGGCCATGGTTTCGGCCGGCGTGTACGCCATGATCCGCGTCTTCCCGATCCTCTCGGCCGGCTGGCACGAGGGCGGGCCGCTCACCCCGCCGATGCTCGTCATCGGCACCATCGGCGCGTTCACGGCGCTCTTCGCGGCCACCATCGCCGTGGCCCAGAACGATGTCAAGAAGGTGCTGGCTTATTCCACCATCTCCCAGCTCGGCTTCATGCTGGCCGCGCTCGGGATCGGCGGGTACGTGGCCGCCGCCTTCCATTTGATGACGCACGCCTTCTTCAAGGCCCTGCTCTTCCTGGGCTCCGGCTCCATCATTCACGGCATGGAGCACGGGATGCACCAGGCCCACGACCACCACACCGACCCGCAGGACATGCGCTTCATGGGCGGCCTGCGGACCAAGATGCCGGTGACGTTCTGGACCTTCTTGATCGGCGGCTTCGCGCTGGCCGGGTTCCCGCTCATCACGGCCGGCTTCTGGTCTAAGGACGAGATCCTGGCGGATGCCTGGGCGCACGCGCCGATCGTCTTCTACGTGCTGGCCTTCGCCGCCCTGCTGACGGCCTTCTACACCATGCGCCAGATCACCATGGTGTTCTTCGGCAAGCCGCGCACGGAAGCCGCCGCGCACGCGCATGAGAGCCATTGGACCATGACCCTGCCGCTGGGCCTCCTGGCGGTCTTTGCCGTGGGGGCGGGCTGGCTGGGCATCCCCGAGGAGTTCCCGCTGCTGGGCGGTCTGCTGCCCAACTTCTTCCATGAATTTGTGGGCGGCACCTTGTTGGAACACCCCGAGACGTTGGCCTTTAGTATCGTCCCGCTGGCAACCTCGCTGGTGGTGGCGTTGGGCGGCCTGGCGCTCGGCTGGTTCGTGTATCAGAAGGCGTACGCCGCCGCGGACGCGCGTGACCCGCTGGAAGGCCCGCTGGGTCCGCTCTACCGCGTGCTGAAAAACAAGTATTACATCGACGAGTTCTACGATTGGGCGTTTGTGCGGCCGACCGTCTGGCTGGGCCAGCAGTTCTTCTCCGTCATCCTGGATAAGACCCTGATCGACGGGCTCTTGCACGGTGTGGCGCGCCTGATGCTGAGCATCGGCACCGTGATCCGCGACCGGATCGATATCCCGGTCGTCAATCGCGCGCTGAGCGACGGCTCGGGCGAGGTGGTGAAACGCTTTGGCGGGGAAATGCGCCTGATCCAGACCGGCCGCGTCCAGCAATACCTGATGGTGCTGATGGCGATTGTGCTGGCCATCGGCGCGGTGCTGCTGGTGCCGGGGTTGGGGCGCTAAGGCTAGTGAGTGGGGCGGCGTCGGCGCCGCCCTGACGGGTTCCGGGTGGGTGTATGGACTCTCTTCTCCAAACTAATCTCTTGTCCCTGATCCTGTTCGTCCCGGCGGTGGGGGCAGCGCTGCTGCTCTTTATCCCGCGTGACCAGGTGGCCGCTTTGCGCTGGACCGCGTTCGCCGTCGCGCTGGTCACGCTGGGCCTGTCGCTCCTGCTGTGGTTTCAATATGACTCGGCGCGCGCCGGCTACCAGTTTGTCGAGAACTACCAGTGGTTCGCGGTGATCAACTCGAATTACCATGTCGGCGTGGACGGGATCAGCCTGCCGATGGTGCTGCTGACGGCCATCCTGACGCCGCTGGCGATTCTCTTTTCCTTCAGCATCACGGAGCGGGTCAAGGCCTACATGATCCTGTTCCTGTTCCTGGAGACCGGCGTCCTGGGCGTCTTCATGGCGCTGGACCTGCTGCTGTTCTTTGTCTTCTATGAAATCGGCCTGATCCCGATGTACTTCCTGATCAACATCTGGGGCAGCGCCAACCGCCAGTACGCGTCGCTGAAATTCATCCTCTACACCATGACGGCCTCGCTCGGCCTGCTGCTGGCGACGCAGATCATCGGCCTGACGCTGGGAACTTTCGATATGCAAGTGGCGGCGGAGCAATGGCCGCTGCTGACCGGCAGTTTCTTCGGGCTGACGGCGGAAGGGCTGCGCGCCGCGGCTTTCTGGGCCTTTGTGGTCGCTTTCGCGCTGAAGGTGCCGGTCTGGCCGCTGCACACCTGGCTGCCCGACGCCCACACCGAGGCGCCGACCGCCGGCTCGATGATGCTGGCCGGCGTCCTGTTGAAGCTGGGCGCGTATGGCTTCCTGCGGCTGGTCCTGCCGCTCTTCCCCGTGGAGTCCGGACAGTACGCGGTCTGGCTGGCCTTCTTCGCGCTGATGGCGATCGTGGCCGGCGCGTACGCGTCCTTTGGGCAGTCGGACTTCAAGCGGTTGGTGGCTTACTCCTCCATCAACCACATGGGGTTTGTGGTGCTGGGCGTGGCGGCCGCGGCCTGGACGCGCGTCAACGGCGGCGTGGCGGACGGCATCATGGCCGCCAACGGCGCGGTGCTGCAGATGTTCAACCACGGCCTGAGCTCGGCCGGCATGTTCTTGCTGGTGGGCGTGATTTATGACCGCACCCACACCCGCAATCTCGAGGAATTTGGCGGCCTCTTTCCGCTGGCACCCGTCTACGGCGGGATTCTGCTCTTCACCAGCATGGCGTCGCTGGGCCTGCCCGGCTTGAATGGCTTTGTGTCGGAGTTCATGGTGGTGCGGGGCGCCTGGCCGATCTTCACCCTCTTCACGGCCATCGCCATGCTGGGCCTGCTGATGACCGGCGCCTACATCTTGAAGGGGATCTACAAGAGCATTTACGGCCCGCTCAACCCCAAGTGGGTCGGGCATCGGTTGGAAATCTCGCCGCGGGAAGTGATCGCCATTGCGCCGCTGCTGGTGCTGATGCTGGTCCTGGGCGTTTGGCCGGCCTGGCTGGTGCAGGTGATCAACGCCACCGTGACGCGTTTTATGGCGGGCTAGTAAGGGCGAGCGACCGCCCCTACCGGGATACGATTATGAACTTTCCTTTCCTGTCTGTCATCACCTTCATGCCCCTGGTGGCGGCGCTGGTTATTTTGCTGCTGCCGGCCGACCGGAAGAGCGAAACGCGCGCCATTGCTTTGGCGACGGCCGCCTTCAATACCCTGCTGGCCGGCTACCTGTACTTTGCCTATGACGTGGCCGCCGGCGGCTACCAGTTCGTGGAGCATTGGGAGTGGGTGCCGCAGTTGGGCATCACCTACCACTTGGGCGTGGATGGTTTCAGCCTGCCGATGCTGCTGCTCACGTCCTTCGTGCTGCTCACCGGGGTGATGATCTCTTGGCGCATTGAAGACCGCGTCCGCGAGTTCATGGCCTTCTTCTTGATCTTGTCGGTGGGCGTGTTTGGCGTCTTCGCGGCGCTAGACCTGTTCTTGTTCTTCTTCCTGCTGGAAATCGCCGTCTTCCCCAAGTTCCTGATGATCGTCATGTGGGGCTGGCCCAAGACGCGCGAGTACGGCGGCATGAAGCTGACGCTCTATCTGTTCATCGCCTCCATTGTCGCCCTGCTGGGCGTGCTGGCGATGTATGTCCAGGCCGGGGCGCAGTCGTTTGACCTGCTGGCCCTGGCGCAGGCCAGCTTCCCGGTGGATTTCCAGCGCATCTGGTTCCCGGTGGTGTTCTTTGGCTTCTGCATCATGGGCGCCATCTTCCCCTTCCACTCCTGGGCGCCGGACGGCCACGTGGCCGCGCCCACGGCCATCTCAATGATGCTGGCCGGCGTGGAGATGAAGATCGGCATGTACGCGGCGCTGCGGCTGGGCATCGCGCTGATGCCGGAGGGCGCCAAGTTCTGGGCTCCCGTCATCGTGCTCTTTGGCCTGGTGAACGTGGTGTACGCCGCTTACATTGCGCTGATCCAGACCGACTTCAAATACATCATCGGCTTTTCATCCGTCTCGCACATGGGCCTGGTGATGATCGGCTTCGCCACGCTCTCCCGCGAAGGTCTGATCGGCGCCAGCCTGCAGATGTTCTCGCACGGGGTGATGACGGCCCTCTTCTTCTCCGTGGTCGGCATGGTGTATGACCGCGCCCACACCCGCATGATCCCGGAACTGGGCGGTCTGGCCAAGAAGATGCCCTGGGCCGCCATCGGGTTTATGATCGGCGGGTTTACCTCCATGGGCATGCCCGGATTTTCCGGGTTCGTGGCCGAGATCCCCATCTACATGGGCATTTGGAAGGGCCAGTCGCAGGCCCTGGACGGGATGCCGGCCTGGTTCGCCAATCTGGCCGGCCAAGCCTGGTTCTTCCCGCTGATCGCCGTCATCTCGGTGGTCTCCATCGTGCTGACCGCCGCGTATATTTTGCTGGCCGTGCAGCGCGTCTTCTTCGGGCAGCTGCCCGCGCATTTTGACCACGGCGAACACGCCGTGGGGGATGTGGCGGTGCTGGATAAGGTGGCCGTGGCGCTGCTGTGCGGGGTGATGATCCTGGTCGGCGTTTATCCGGCCATCATCGCTCCGTTGGCCACCGCCGGCGTCGCGCCGGTCCTGCAGCTGCTGGGTGTGCAGTAAGGGCGCGCCGCTGCGCGCCCTGTCTATGGAATGACCTATGACGATTGAACCTTTTGCCCCCGCGCAACTTCTGGCCGTCCTGCCCGAGCTTTTGCTGATCGTGCTGGCCGGGGTGATCATCGCCGTCGACCTGGCCCTGCCGGCGGAGCGCAAGCGCGAAGTGGGCTTGTACGCGGCAATTGGCTTTGGCCTGGTGCTGAGCGTGGCCCTGCTGGTGACCCTGCCCACCGTCAACGGGCAGATGATCTTCGGCGGGATGCTGCGCAACGACCTGACGGCCTTCATCTTCCGGATGCTGTTCCTGTTCGCCGGCGCTCTGACGGCGCTGATCTCGGTGGACGCGCCCACCCTGGGCCGGGCCGGCGAGTATTACGTGATCTTGATCGCGGCGGTGTTGGGCATGGGGTTGATGGCGGCTTCGGCCGACCTGATCATGCTCTATCTGGCCATCGAGCTGACTTCGATCGGCCTGTACGCGCTGGCCGGGTTCCTGCGCGAGAATGACAAGAGCTCGGAGGCCGGCCTGAAGTACTTCCTGTTCGGCGCTTTCACCTCGAGCATCATGCTCTACGGCTTCAGCCTGCTCTACGGCTTCACCGGTCAGACCAACTTGTACACGCTGGCGGTGGCCCTGATCGGCGCGCCGCTGGAAGCGATGGTGCTGGCGCTGCTGCTGGTGCTGGTGGGCTTCGGGTTCAAGGTCTCGGCCGTGCCGTTTCACTTTTGGGCGCCGGATGTGTACGAGGGCGCGCCAACGCCTGTGACGGCCTTCCTGGCCGTGGCGTCCAAGGCGGCCGGCTTCGCGGTGCTGATCCGCGTGCTGATGGCGGTCTTCCCCGGCATCGCCGGGATCTGGACGATGCTGATCGCCGTCATTGCGGCGCTGACCATGACGCTCGGCAACGTGGTCGCCCTGACCCAGAAGAATATCAAGCGGCTGCTGGCCTATTCCTCCATCGCCCAGGCCGGCTATATGCTCATGGGTCTGGCGGCGGTTTCGCCCAACGGCCTGGCCGCCATCCTGTACTACTTGGGGATGTACGCGCTCACCAACCTGGCGGCCTTCGGCGTCATCATCCTGGTCTCGCGCATCACCGGCTCGGACGAGATCGCGGATTACGCCGGCCTGTCCCGCCGGTCACCCGGCCTGGCGCTGGCGCTGTTGGTGGCCTTCCTGTCGCTGGGCGGCATTCCGCCGCTGGCCGGCTTCTTCGGCAAGTTCTATCTCTTCACCGCGGTCATGCAGCAGTGGCAGGCCACCGGCAACGCCACCCTGCTGGCGCTGGTGATTGCGGGCGTGGTGAACGCCATTATCGCTCTGTACTACTACTTGATCGTGCTCAAGGTGGTCTATCTCGGCACGCCCAAGGATGAGGCCGTGGTCTACCCGGTGTCCCGCCCGTATGTCTTTGCCCTGTGGGCTTGCGCGGCGGGCGTGATCTTCGTCGGGGCGGTGATTGGCCCCTGGGTGGGGATTGCCACCACCGCGGCCGGCGGCTTGTTCTAACGCAAATCCGGCCAATACTATACACAAGCGTTGACTCGTTTTTAGTGGATGTGATAGACTGCACAAGCGATGAGCCAGGCTCCCCAGCCCTCCTCCGACCACTCCCGTTCTGAGTTTGTGATGGCGGTGGTCAGAGTCGTGGGGTTGGGCGGTTTTGTGATGCTGGGCGTTGTCTTGGCGACGCTGTTTGTGGGGCTGGCCGCCGATCGCTTTTTGGGCACCCGTCCGCTTTTTACAATTGGTTTTTTGGTGCTGAGCGCGCCGCTCAGTATTTTTTTGATGTTTCAGATCGCGACGAAAGCGATCGCCAAAATCAAGCCTCTGAAGCAGACCCAGTCTGAGTCGCAAGGAGAGACCCGATCGTGACCACACACGCTGCTCCGCAACCCCGCTTTGGCTTCTGGCGCTGGGTTTGGCTGGCCCTGATGGTTTTGGGCGGCTACCTGGCCTTTGTCGCCGGCGGCATCTGGAAGCCCGTGCCGCCGGCCGTGATCCTGCCGGCCGAAGCGGCCTGGCCGGGGCTGTACCTGGCGCCGGGCCTGCCCTTCACCAACACCATGCTGTCGGCGCTCCTGGCCAGCCTGGTGTTCTTTGTGCCGATGATCCTGGCGGTCCAGGCCTTCACCCGCGGCGGCAAAGACGTCCCGTCCGGCTTCTACCAGGTCGTGGAGATGGCGGTGGAGTTCTTCTGGAACACCACCCAGAGCGCGGCCGGGAAATGGGCCAAGCGCATCTTCCCGTTCACGATGACGATCTTCCTGTACGTGCTGGCGGCCAACCTGTTCAAGATGCTGCCCATCCATGAAACGATCGGCTATACCAAGCTGGCCCACGGCAACATCCAGGGCTATAAGACCGAAGTGATCGGCGGGATCCACCTGCTGGATGGCTCGCACCCGTATGACGCCGCCGCCCACGCCGAAGACGCCGCCCACAGCGAGGGCGAAGCCAAGGCGGAGTATTGGTTCAGTCCGGAGCCTTGCGAGAACTGCGAGATCGTACCGAGCATCCGCGGCGCCGCCACCGACCTGAACTTCACCGCGTCGCTGGCCCTGGTGACGATGATCATGGTGCAGGTCTTCGGCGTCTGGTCCCTGGGGCTGGGCTATTTCTCCAAGTTCTTCAACCTGCGCACCATCGTCAGCAAGCCGTTCTTTGGTCTGATGGACTTCCTGGTCGGCTTGTTGGAATTGATCTCGGAAATCGCCAAAGTGCTGTCGTTCTCGCTCCGGCTCTTTGGCGTGATCTTCGCCGGCACCCTGCTGCTGGCGATCTTAGGCACGATGACGGCCGTGTTCGTCCCCGGCCTGCTGGTCGGCCTGGAATTGTTCGTGGGCATCATCCAAGCCTACGTCTTCTCCACGCTGGCCCTGACGTTTATGAGCCAAGCGACCGTGTCCCACCACGGCGATGAGCACGCTGAAGAAGCACACTAATACCGCATCACAGTTTCCCCTTGGAGGCACTCTATCATGAATGATCCGGCTACCTTCTTGCAAGCCATGCGCTACATCGGCGCGGGCCTGGCGATCATCGGCGTGGCGGGCGCTGGCGCGGGCATTGGCATCGTCGTCGGCGGCGCCGTGCAGGCCATGGCGCGCAACCCCGACTACACCCCCACGATCCAGACCAACATGATCCTGGGCATCGCGTTCGCCGAAGCTGTGGCCATTTACGCCTTGGCCGTAGCCCTGATCATTCTGTTCGTCTAAGGAACGGCCATGGAAGCATTAGCTAATCTGGGCATCAACCCGGGCTTCCTGCTGGTCTTCACGCTGTACTTCCTGCTGGTCGTCTTTGTGATGGCCCGCTGGGTGTACACGCCTGTGATCAACGCGCTGGAAGCCCGCAAACAGAAGATCGCGCAGGGTCTGGAAGACGCGCGCGTGGCCGCGGCGGCCCGCGCCAACGCCGAGGCCGAGGCCAAGAAGGTCATCGCCGAGGCGCAGGCGGAAGCCAACCGCCGTGTCTCCGAGGCCACCGAGCGCGCTGAGAAGGCCGCCGCGGATGTCAAAGCCGCGGCCGAAACCGAGCGCGCCCGCATCCTGAAGGCGGCGGAGGACGATATCGTGGCCGAGCGCAACCGCGTGCTGGGCGACCTGCGCGGCCAGGTGGCGGCGTTGGCCATGTCCGCGGCCAACAAGTTGATCAAAGACACGCTGGACGAGCAGCGCCAGCGCGCCCTGATCAACGACTTCTTCAGCGGCGTCCAGGCCGGCCGGGTGGTGGTGCTGGAAGGCGAAAGCGTCGCCGGCACCGCGGCCGAGGTCACCAGCGCCCTGCCGCTGACGCCGGCCGAGCAGGACACCGTCAAGCGCGACATCACATCCAAGATGGGCGCCACGGCGTCGGTCAGCTTCAAGGTGGACCCGAACATCCTGGGCGGCCTGATCATCCGCGTCGGCGACAAGATCATCGACGGCTCGGTGGCCGGCCAGCTGGAAGGCCTGCGCCAGGCCGTGCGCTAAGCCGCGCTGCGCAGTCAACTCAACGCCGGGTGCGGGGCCAACACGGCCGGCATCCGGCGTTTTATTTTGCCCACCCCCATCTTCCTCAACGCCATGCGCCTCTCTGAATTGCTCTCCGGCTTGCCGCTGGCCGTCACCCGGCTCGGGACGGCCGACCCGGACCTCACCCTGATTACGTCCGATTCGCGGCGCGTCATCCCGGGCGCGCTGTTTGTGGCCGCGCGCGGCGAGACCGTGGACGGCCACCGCTTCATTCCGGAGGCGCTGGCCCGCGGCGCCGCCGCGTTGGTGGTGGAGGAACTCCCGGCCATGCCCGCCGCTGTCCCCGTGCTCCAGGTGCTCGATGCGCGGGAGGCTCTGGCCTGGCTGGCCGCGGCCTGGCACGGTTTCCCGGCCCGCCGGCTGGTGATGATCGGGGTGACGGGGACCGATGGCAAGACGACGACCTCCACCCTGCTCCACAGCATCCTGACCGCCGCCGGCCTAAAAGCCGGCCTGATCTCCACGGTCGGCGCCGTCATCGGCCCGCAGACCCTGGATACTGGCTTTCATGTCACCACCCCGGACGCGCCGGATCTGCAAGGCTACCTGGCGCAGATGACGGCGGCCGGCTTCACCCATTGCGTGCTCGAAGTCACCTCCCACGGCCTGCACCAGCACCGCGCCACCGCCGCCGAGTTCGACGTGGCGGTGGTGACCAACATCACGCACGAGCACCTCGATTACCACAAGTCTTACGCCAATTACCGCGCCGCCAAAGCCCGGCTCTTTACCAGTCTGGCCGGCGCCGCGCCCAAGCCCGGCTTGGCCAAGGCCGGCATCCTCAACGCCGACGACCAGTCGTTTGATTACCTGAGCGGCGTCTTCGCCGAGCGCCGGCTGAGCTACAGCCTGCGCGCCGGCGCCGATTTCACCGCCCGGCAGGTGGCCTTCCGGCCGGATGGCCTGCACTTCCAGGCGGCCGGGGCCGGCGTTGAATTCCCAGTGGCCAGCCCGCTGGTGGGCGCGTTCAACGTCTCCAACTGTTTGGCCGCCATCGCCGCCACGGTTGGCGCGCTCGGGATCGCGCCGGCGGCCGCCCAACGCGGGATCTCGGCCCTGGCCGGCGTGCCGGGGCGCATGGAGCGCCTGGACCTCGGACAGTCCTTCACCGCCGTTGTGGATTTCGCCCACACCCCCAACGCCCTGCGCCGTGCGCTGGAGACCGCCCGCCAGATGCTGTCGCCGGGCGCGGCGAACGCGGAGCGTTCGCTTAGCGCGGCGGCGAAGCCGCCGCGCTCCGCCGACGCCGCGCGTCGGCGCGTTATCGCCGTCTTTGGCTCCGCCGGTCTGCGGGATGTGGAAAAGCGCCGGCTGATGGCCGAGACCGCGGCCGAACTGGCCGACCTGACGGTGCTCACGGCCGAGGACCCGCGCACCGAGGCGCTGGAGGACATTTTGGAGATGATGGCCTTTGGCGCCCGGAACCGGGGCGGGGTGGAAGGCGTCTCTTTTTTCCGGGTGCCGGACCGCGGTGACGCCTTGCGCCTGGCCTGCCGGCTGGCCCAGCCCGGCGATATCGTCCTGGCGTGCGGCAAGGGTCACGAGCAGTCCATGTGCTTCGGCACGGTGGAGCACGCCTGGGATGACCGGACGGCCCTGCGCGCCGCGCTGGCCGAACTGCTGGGCCAGGCGGGGCCGGCCATGCCGCGCCTGCCCACCTCCCGCGGCTGAAGCCGCGTCTGCTAGAATCCATCCGCCATGCTGGATTTGGGGATCGTTATTCTGAACTGGAATACGCGCGACCTGCTGCGCGCGTGTCTGCAGTCGGTGCTGGCCGCGCCGGGGCCGCTGACTTTCCGGGTGTGCGTGGTGGATAACGCCTCCAGCGACGGGTCGGCGGCCATGGTGCGCGCCGAATTCCCGGCGGTGCTGCTCATCGAAAACCCGGTCAACAACGGGTACGCGGCCGGCAACAACCTGGGCCTGCGGGCGCTGGGTTTTGGGTCGGCCGCCGCCTCCGAACCATCGCCGCGCTATGCGCTGCTGCTCAACCCGGATACCGTGGTGCCGGCGGGCGCGCTGGCCGGCCTGGTGGCGGATTTGGACGCGCATCCGGAGGCCGGCGTCGCCGGCCCCAAGCTGGTGCTGCCGGACGGCCGGCTCGATCTGGCCTGCCGGCGCAGCTTCCCCACGCCGGAGGTCAGCTTCTGGCGGCTGACCGGCCTGAGCAAACTCTTCCCGCGCAGCCGGCTGTTCGGCCGGTACAATCTCACCTACCTCGACCCGGACATGGAGACCGAAGTGGATGCCGTCGTCGGCGCGTGCATGCTGGTGCGCGGCGCCGCCATCGCCCGCGCCGGCCTGCTGGATGAAAACTTCTTCATGTATGGCGAGGATCTGGACTGGGCGCTCGCCATCCGCCAGGCCGGCTGGCGCGCGCGTTACACCCCGCGCGTCACGGTCCTGCACGTCAAGCGGGCCGCCAGCCGGCGCAGCCGCCGGGCGCAGATCGCGTTTCACGAAGCCATGCTCTATTTCTATCAGAAGCACTACGCCCGCCAGACCAACCCGGTGCTGGGCGCGCTGGTGGTGCTGGGCATCCGCCTCAACCTGGCGCTGACCATCGCGCGCGAGGCCCTCCTCCGGCGCGAGCCGGCCCCGCGGAGCGCCTGAGCCCGATGAGCGCCCGCCGTTTCCGCACCCTGTTCTCGATCTCGCTGGCCGTCATGGACAGCGCCATGCTCTCTTTGGCGTTTGTGCTGGCCTATCGGCTGCGGCGCGATATCGAGTGGCCGGCCGAGGCCGTGGAGATGGAGCCGCTGGCCGGCTACGTGGGCGTGTGGCTGATCTTTGTCGGCGCCACGCTGCTGGTGTTCTTCCTGCTGCGGCTGTATCACCTCTCGCGCGCCACCTCGCTGGTGGATGAGTTCTACGCTTTGTTCGGCGGGGTCTCGCTGGGCGTGCTCTTGGGGGTGGCGGTGGCCGCCCTGACCCTCAAAAACAGCGTCTTCGAGGCCAACCTGCCGCGCGTCATGATCGCCTATGACTGGCTGGCCGGCCTGGGGCTGACGGCGCTCGGCCGGGCCGCCTTGCAGACCATCCGCAACGTCCTGCGCGGGCGCGGCGGCGCCCAGGACAAGGTCCTGATCATCGGCACGGATGAGGCCACCGATCTGATCCTCCAGAAGATCCAGGGCTCGCCCTTCCTCGGGTATCAGGTGCTCGGGCTGATCAACGAGGACGGCGCCCCCGAAGCGGTGCGCGGCGTCCCGGTGGTGGGCGGGGTGGCGGACCTCTCGCGCCTGATTGACGAGTTGAGTGTGGACGAGGTGATCATCGCCCTGCCGGATGCCCCGGACGATGAACTGATCTACCTGATCGGGCTGTGCCACCGCGAGCGCGTCAGCCTGAAGGTCTTCCCCAATCTTTACGACATCATGACC
>JAGOBN010000155.1 GCA_017999235.1 Anaerolineales bacterium
GCGTACTTCAGCACCGGCGGCAGCGTCTCACAGGACTGCTCGCCCAGCGACTGCACCTCCACCCATCAGGTGCAGACCGGCTGGCTGAAATATCAGCCGGACGCGCCGGCCCTGTTCGTCCCGCCCTTGGCCCTCGCCACGCTGCTCTATGACCGGCCGGCGGGCGGCGCGGCGGCCTCGCCCGCGCAGATCGGCCTGCTGTTCCTGTACTGGACCGCCCCGGTCGGCGCCGAATCAGACAGCGTCGTCCTGCCGTAAGGCCCTTCCGCAACAAAAAAAGCCGCCGGCCAGAAATTCACTGGCCGGCGGCTTTTTTAATACCCGCAGGTTATGGCGCGGCCGGGGTTGGCGTCGGCAGCTTCTCCGGGAGCCCGAGCGGCCCAGGCGCGGGGCACAAGCGAAAGGCCCCGGATTGGGTGGCGCGGTAATCATAGAGGCGCCCCTCGCCGGTCTGCCATTGGATCCAGTATCCGTCCACCAGCGCCTGGGTGTAGAACATCCCGCGCTGCGGACAGCCCAGAGCGCCGTCATTCCAGGTGACGGCTTCCGCGCGCACCAGGGTCAGTTCCGTTTCGGGAAGGCCGGCCTGGGCCGCCGCCTCCGCGCGCGTGCGCGCCAGCAAATCCACCGGGGCTTCGCCCACCGTCGGCGGCTCTGTCGGCGGCACAGTGGGCAGTTCGGGCGGAAGCGTGGCCGCGAGGCTGGGCGATGAGGTTGGTGACGGGGCGGTCGTGGGAGAGGGCGGCCGGGTGGCGGTGGCGGAGGGAGCCGCCGTGGCCGGCGCGGCCGGCACTTCCATCGGCGCGCAAGCCGTCAATCCAGCCAGCACCAACACACTGATCAGGGAGCGCTTAACCAACACGGACGTCTCCTGAGCCGGCGGGGAGACACCGCCAGCTATACCAGAGACGCCCGCGCCGGGTGATCGGTTCCCTGGCCGCTCACGGGCGATGGCGCGGATAGGAACCCAACACCCGCAGCATCAGCGCGTACTCGCCCAGGTGCTCCAGGGCCCGCGCCAGCGCCGGCTCAGACTGGGCGGCGGCCACATCGACGTAAAAGAGATACTCCCACGGCCGGCCCACCAGCGGCCGCGACTCGATCTTGGTCAAGTCGATATCCCGCAAAGCGAAGACGCTCAATGCCTTAAAAAGCGAACCGGGGATGTTCTTGAGCGTAAAGACCAGCGAGGTCTTGGCGTCGGTCTGGGGGTCCACGGGTGTGCGCGCCAGCGCCAGAAAGCGCGTGAAGTTGGCCGGATCATCTTCGACCCCCTCGGCCAGGATCTGCATGCCGTACACCACGGCCGCCCGGCGCGAGGCAATCGCCGCCAGGGTCAGATCCCCCTGATCCCGGACCAAGCGCACGCTGCCGGCGGTGTCGGAGGCCGCCTCGGCCTTCACCCCGCTCAGGGCCTTCAGGTAGCGCTCGCATTGCGCCAGGGCCTGGGGGTGGCTGATGACGCGCCGGAGGCCGGCCAGGGCGGCGCCGGGCGGAGCGATCAAACAGTGCTGCACGCGCAGATAGCGTTCGCCCACGATATGCAAGTCATGCTGCAGCAGCAGATCATAGTTGCGGTGGATGCTGCCGGCCAGCGAGTTCTCGATGGGCAGCAGGCCAAAATCCACGGCCTCCGCCGCCACGGCCGCAAAGGCCGCGTCAAACGACTCGCACGGCACGGTGACCGTCGCCGGCCCAAAGTGCTCCAGCGCGGCCGCCTCAGAGTAGGCGCCAGGCTCGCCTTGAAACGCGACGCGCACGCTCATGGCCGGTTACGCGGCCCGCAGACGGGCGATGATTTCGTCCGTCATCTGGTGCGACGTCAACGTCCCGCCCAGGTCCGCCGTGCGGCAGCCGTCCGTGATGGCCTGATCCACGGCCGCCTCCACCGCCGCCGCCTCGGCTTCCAGCCGCAGCGAATAGCGCAGCAGCAGCGCGCTCGAAAGGATGGTGCCGGCCGGGTTGGCGATGCCGCGGCCCGCGATATCGGGCGCGGAGCCGTGGATCGGCTCGTACAGCCCCGGCCCGCCGTCGCCCAGCGAGGCGGAGGGCAGCATGCCCATCGAGCCGGCCAGCACGGCCGCCTCATCGGTGAGGATGTCGCCAAACATATTTTCGGTCACCACCACATCAAAGCCGGCCGGGTTGGAGATCAGGCGCATGGCCGCGGTGTCCACCAGCATGTGCTCGAGGATGATGTTCTCATGCTCGGCCGCCATGCGCATGGCGATGGCGCGCCACATCCGGGAGGTCTCCAGGATGTTGGCCTTGTCCACCGACGTGACCTTGCGCCGGCGGTCCTGGGCCAGCCGGAAGGCCAGCTCCAGAATTCGGCGGACTTCATAATCCCAGTATTCCAGCGTGTCCACGGCGCGCTCGCGGCCGTTGATCATCTCGCGCTTCTTCGGCTGGCCGAAATACAGGCCGCCGGTCAGTTCCCGCACCACCACCAGGTCCACGCCGGCCAGCTTCTCCGGCTTGAGCGGCGAAGCGCCGGCCAACGCCGGATGGGCGCGCACCGGGCGCAGGTTGGCGAACACGTTCAGGCCCTTGCGGAGCGCCAGGATACCCTGTTCCGGCCGCACCTTGGCGGCCGGGTCGTCCCACTTGGGGCCGCCCACCGCGCCCAACAGCACGGCGTCCGAGGCCTGGCAGTCCGCCAGGGTCTCGTCCGTCAGCGCGGTGCCGTGCTGGTCAATGGAACCGCCGCCGATCAGGCGGTCCTGGTAGTCAAACGTGTGGCCGGCCCGCGCCGCCACCACCTCCAGCACGCGCACCGCCTCGCGCACCACTTCGGGGCCGATGCCGTCGCCGGGAAGAAGAGTGATTTTCGCTTTCAAGATGACTCCCAAACTCTGCTAGGCCGGCCGGTCAGCCGGCTGCGGCACCATTACCAGACCGTACTCGACGGCGTCCGCCAGCGCGCGCCAGCTGGCTTCGATAATATTCGCGCTCGCGCCAACCGTGGTCCAGCGGCGCGCGCCGTTTTGCGTGTCGATCAGCACGCGCGTCACTGCGCCCGTGCCGTTGTTGCCGTCCAGGATGCGGACTTTGTAATCCGCCAGCTGGAAATGGCTCAGCACCGGATACCGCGCCTGGAGCGCCTTGCGCAGCGCGGAGTCCAGCGCGTTGACGGGGCCGTTGCCCTCCGCCGCCGTGTGCATCACGGCCTCCACGCCCGGAATGCGGACTTTGACGGTGGCTTCGGCGAAGATGCCGCGCCCGCGCCGGTGCTCGACGTTGACCGAGAAGTCGATCAGCTCAAAGGGCGCCTGGTAGCCCGGCTCCTGGCGCTTCATCATCAGCGCCACCGAGGCCTCGGCCGCCTCAAACGCGAAGCCCTGCGCCTCCAGGGCCTTGATCTCGGTCAGGACGCCGGCCACTTCCTCGCCGTGCTCAAACTCCAGGCCGTACTCCTCGGCTTTGCTCAGCAGGTTGCCGCGCCCGGACAGCTCGCTCACCACCACGCGCATCACATTGCCCACCTGCTCCGGCGCAACGTGCTGGTACGAATGCACGTTGCGGCGCATGGCGGCCACGTGGATGCCGCCCTTGTGGGCGAAGGCGCTCTTGCCCACGTACGCCAGGTGCTCATCCGGCGCCAGGTTGGCGACTTCGGCCACGAAGTGCGCCACATCATACAGGTGTTTCAGCCGGCCGGCCGGCAGACAGCGCTGGTCGAGCTTGAGCTCCAGGTCCGGGATGATCGAACACAGGTTGGCGTTGCCGCAGCGCTCGCCGTAGCCGTTGATGGTGCCCTGCACCTGGATGGCGCCCTCGCGCACCGCCGCCAGGGTGTTGGCCACCGCGCACTCGCTGTCGTTGTGGGTGTGGATGCCGAACGGCTGGCCGCCCAGGCCGGCCCGCACCGCCCGCACAATCTCGGTCAGTTCCCACGGCATCGTGCCGCCGTTGGTGTCGCACAGCACCACCGTCTCCGCCCCGCCGCGCGCCGCCGCCTGCAGGGTCGCCAGCGCGTAGACTGGATCGGCCTTGTAGCCGTCGAAGAAGTGCTCGGCGTCATAGATCACGCGCCGGCCCTGGGCCTTCAGAAACGCCAGGCTCTGCTCGATGATCCGCAGGTTGTCGTCCAGGGTAGTGCGGAGCACCTCCGTGACGTGCAAGGTCCAGGTCTTGCCCACCACCGTGCAGACCGGCGTGCGCGCGTCCAACAGCGCCTGGATATTGGCGTCCCCGTCCGGGCCGCCCCCCACCCGGCAGGTGGCGCCAAAGGCCGCAATCAAGGCCGTCTGCCAGACGACATCGCGCGCGCGCTCGAAAAACTCGGCGTCTTTAGGATTGGAGCCCGGCCAGCCGCCCTCGATAAAGGCGACCCCCAGCTCATCCAATTTGCGCGCGATGCGCAGTTTGTCCGCACCGGAGAGGGACAGCCCCTCCCGTTGGGTGCCGTCGCGCAGGGTGGTGTCGTAGATTTGGATCATGCGGAATTGGTGAGAACTGATTGGGTGATTAAGCGCGCGCGGCTTCGTAGGCCACGATCTGGTCGTTGAAGCTGAGCAGATAGCCCAACTCGTCCGTGCCTTTGAGCAAACAGGCCTTGGAAAAACCGTCGATAGGAAAGCTCACCGCCCGGCCGCCGGGCAGGGTGACGGTCTGCGACGCCAGGTCAATGGCCAGGGTGGCCGCCGGCGCTTCTTCCGCCAGGTCAAACAGCTCCGCGTGCGTGGCGGCATCCACCACGATGGGCAGCAGGCCGTTCTTCAGCGAGTTATTGCGGAAGATATCGGCGAAGGAGGTGCTGATCACGGCCCGGAAGCCGTAGCCGGTCAGCGCCCAGGGCGCGTGCTCACGCGACGACCCGCAGCCGAAGTTGTCGCCGGCCAGCAGGATCTGCGCGCCCTGCGCCGCCGGCTGGTTGAGCACGAAGTCCGGCTTGGGCGAGCCGTCGGCGTTGTAGCGCCAGTCCGAGAACAGGGCGGCGCCCAGGCCGGCCTTGTCCGTGACCTTCAAGAAGCGGGCCGGGATGATCTGGTCGGTGTCGACGTCATTGTTCGGCATCGCCACCAATCGGGAAGTCAGGGAAGTGAATTGAGCCATGAGGATCAAATAGCGAGTCAGGAGTGGGTGGTTGGCTCAGGCGAGCAAGGTCCGCACGTCCGTGATCTGGCCGGTCACGGCCGCGGCGGCCGCCGTCAGCGGCGAGGCCAGGAAGGTGCGCCCGCCCTTGCCCTGCCGGCCTTCAAAGTTGCGGTTGCTGGTACTGACCGCGTACTGCCCAGGCTCCAACTGGTCACCGTTCATGGCGATACAGAGGCTGCAGCCGGCGTAACGCCAGTCGGCGCCGGCCTCCCGGAAGATCTTGTCCAGACCCTCAGCCTCGGCCTGCTTCTTCACCGCCTGCGAACCGGGCACCACCATCACCTTCACGTTCGGCGCCACCTTCCGGCCTTTGAGCAGGCCGGCGGCCAGGCGCAGGTCCGAGATGCGGCTGTTGGTGCAGGAGCCGATAAAGACCACGTCCACGGGCTGGCCCAGCAGGGGCTGGCCGGGGCGCAGGCCCATGTAGGTCAGCGCTTTCTCCAGCGCCAGCTTCTGGTTGGCATCGCCCAGCGCGGCCGGGTCCGGGACGCGGCCGGTGATGGGCAAACCCATGCCAGGGTTGGTGCCGTAGGTGATCATCGGCTCCAGGGCGCCGGCGTCCAGGGTCACGGTCTTGTCATAGACCGCGCCTTCGTCCGTGGGCAGCTGACGCCAGCGCGCCACGGCCGCCTCCCAGGCTGCGCCTTGCGGCGCGTACTGGCGGCCGGCCAGGTATTCAAAGGTGGCCTCATCCGGCGCCACCAGGCCGGCGCGCGCGCCGCCTTCGATGGACATGTTGCAGATCGTCATGCGCTGTTCCATGGTCAGCGCGCGGATGGCCGGCCCCGTGTACTCGAAGACATGGCCGGTGCCGCCCCCCACCCCGATCTTGGCGATCAGCGCCAAGATGATGTCTTTGGACGACACCCCGGGCGCCAACTGGCCGTCCACCCGGACTTCATAGGTCTTGGGCTTGCGCTGCAGTAGACACTGGCTGGCCAGCACCATCTCCACCTCGCTGGTGCCGATGCCGAAGGCCAGGGCCCCAAACGCGCCGTGCGTGGAGGTGTGGCTGTCCCCGCAGACGATGGTCTGGCCGGGCTGGGTGAAGCCCAGCTCCGGCCCGATGACGTGCACGATGCCGCGGTTGGGGCTGTGCAGGCCGTAGAGCCGGATGCCGAACTCGGCGCAGTTGTCTTCCATCACCTGGATCTGCTTGGCGGCCATTTCGTCCAGGATGGGCAGATCCGGGCTGAAGGTGGGGATGCTGTGGTCCATCGTCGCCACGGTCTTATCCGGCCGGCGCACCTTGAGACCGCGCGCCCGCAGACCGGTAAAGGCCTGCGGCGAGGTGACCTCGTGGATCAGATGCAGGTCGATGTACAGGATGGCCGGCGACTCCGGCTCCTGGGCGACAACGTGCTGGTTCCAGATTTTTTCAAACAACGTCTGTGGCATGGAACGGTCTCAATTCCAGTAGGTAAGCAGGTCCGCCAGCCAGGCGGGAGACACCGGCCGGCGGGCTTTCCGCGGTTGGGGCGGCGGGGCCGGGTGCGCGCCGGGCGTTTCGCCTGTCAGACCGGCAAAATCCCAGCCGCCCGGAATGGTGCGCGGCTCGCCAAACGGGTCGTGCCAATCCGGCATGTCATTGCGGGAGGCGTCCTCGGAAGCGTTCATCGTCTCTTCTCCTCGGCGCCGGCGTCAGGCGCCGGCGATCTCGGTCGGGTTCTCCACCGGCCCATACTGGCCCGTGGTCACTAGCAGTTTGTTGACGGCCGCCAGATAGGCTTTGGCGCTGGCCACGATGATGTCGGTGTCCGCGCCATAGCCGCCATACGTACGGACGCGCTCGGTCTCGTTCTGCGCGTTCATGGTCGGGGCGACATCCTGGCTCTCGATCCGCACGGTCACCTCGCCGATGGCGTCAATGCCCTGTGTCACAGCGTGGACCGAGTACTCCAGCAGGGTGTTGGGCGCCTGGATGATGGCGTCAATGGCCTTGTAGCAGGCATCCACCGGCCCGGTGCCGATGGCGGCGAAAACATGCGTCCGGCCGCCCGGCCCGCTCAGGCGCACCGTGGCCGTGGGCAGGCCCATGGTGCCGCACGCCACCTGCATCCCATCCAGGGTGAAGTACTCGTGCGGCTGGTAGATCTCGTCCGAGATCAAAGCTTCCAGGTCGGCGTCGGTGATGACCTTCTTCTTGTCCGCCAGGGACTTGAAGCGCTCAAACGCCTTATCCAGGTCGGCGTCACTCAGGCCAAAGCCCAGCTCCTGCAGCCGCATCTTGAGCGCGTGCCGGCCGGAGTGCTTGCCCAGCACCAGGCGCGTGTGCTGCGCGCCCACCGTCTCCGGGCGCATGATCTCGTAGGTCTGGTGGTGTTTGAGCATCCCATCCTGGTGGATGCCGGCCTCGTGCGCGAAGGCGTTGGCGCCGACGATGGCCTTGTTGGGCGGCACGACCATGCTGGTGTAGTTGCTCACCAGCTTGCTGACGCGCGTGAGCTGGGTGGTGTCAACGCCCGTGGTCAGGCCAAAGACCGGCCGGCGGGTGTGCAGGGCCATCACCACTTCTTCGAGCGAGGTGTTGCCGGCCCGCTCGCCGATGCCGTTGAGGGTCACTTCCACCTGACGGGCGCCGCTCCGCACGCCGGCCAGGGTGTTGGCCGTGGCCAGGCCCAGATCGTCGTGGCAGTGCGTGGACAGGGTCACGGTCTCGATCCCGGGGACGTTCTTGACGATGCCCGCGATCAACGCCCCGTACTCGTCCGGGGTGGTGTAGCCGACCGTGTCCGGGATGTTGAGGGTGGTGGCGCCGGCTTTGATGGCCTGCTCCAGCACTACGTACAGGAACTCCGGCTCGCTGCGGCCGGCGTCTTCCGGGCTGAACTCCACATCGTCGCACAGGCCGCGCGCATAGGCCACCATCTCGGCCACCCGGTCCACCACCTGTTCCGGGTCCATCTTG
>JAGOBN010000156.1 GCA_017999235.1 Anaerolineales bacterium
CCCATATCGAGCGCCGCTTCGGCATGGTCTGGCCGGAGAGCCCGGTGGCCAAACTGCGCGAGCTGGTGCTGGCGCTGCGCGCGATCTGGGAGTGCTGGCAGACCAACGGCAAGCTCAACTTTCGCGGCGAATACTTCAAGCTGACGCTGATGTCGCCGTTCTTTAATCCCGGCCCCATCCCGCACCCGCGCATCCCCATTTACATCGCCGGCGTCAACACCGGGCTGGCGCGGCTGTGCGGCGAGGTGTGCGACGGCTTCCATGTCCATCCCTTCCACACGGTCGGGTATCTGCGCGACGTGCTGCGGCCGGCCATCGCCGAAGGCGCGGCCAAGACCGGGCGGGCGGCCGACTCCATCGCGCTGGCCGCCTCGGTGTTCGCCATCACCTCGCCGGCGGAGCGCGAGTACGCGCGTTCGCAGGTGGCGTTCTACGCCTCCACGCCCTCGTATCGGCCGGTGCTGGAGCATCATGGCTGGGGCGCCATCGGCGAGCAGCTCTCCGGGCTGGCGGCGCGCGGCGCGTGGGCCGAAATGCCGGCCCTGGTGAGCGACGCGATGCTGGGCGAGTTTGCGGTGGAGGCGCCGCTGGGGGCGCTGGCCGCGCCGCTGCGGGCGCGCTACGCCGGCCAGCTGGACCGGATCACGCTCTATCGTCCATTTGCGCCCGGCGGCGATGACGCCGGCTGGCAAAAACTAGCGCGGGAATTGGCGGAGAAATAGCGCCGCGCTAAGTCTCACCCACCCACACCCAGGAGGTCCAGCCATGCAGTACGATCTGGTCTTTGAAGGCGGCGGCGCGAAGGGGATGGTGTTTGTCGGGGCCATGCAGGCTTTTGAAGCGCAGGGCCACACCGTGGGCCGCCTGCTGGGGACCTCGGCCGGCGCCATCACCGCCACGCTGCTGGCGGCCGGCTACACCTCGGCTGAAATGCTGGCGGCCCTGGGCGAGAAGGACGCCGGCCACTCGGTGTTCGCCAGTTTCATGGGCCTCCCCGCGGCGGTGGATAAGGCCGCGCTCGCCAAGAGCGCCACGCGGGAGATGCTGCGCGGGATCAACTTTAGTTTCATCCCGGACCTGGTCGAAACCCAGTTTGATGACTGGCTGACCCGGTGGCTGGCCGAACAGCCGCGCCTGCGCCACGTCTTCTCGTTCATCGAGCAGGGCGGGTGGTACTCGGCCGATAACTTCCTGACCTGGATGCGCCGGCGCCTGGATACCGGGCAGCTCAATGACGCGCCGCGCGCGCTCAGCGCGCTGACCCTGGCGCAGTATCACGCCGTCACCGGCAAAGACCTGACCCTGATCGCCTCGGACACCACCGGCCAGGCCATGCTGATCTTGAACCACCAGACCGCCCCGGACCTGCCCGTGGTCTGGGCGGTGCGGATGTCCATGAGCATCCCGCTCCTGTGGCAGGAGGTGGTCTGGCAGCCGGAGTGGGGCGCGTACCGGGGCAAGCCGATGTCCGGCCACGTGATTGTGGACGGCGGCCTGCTCTCCAACTTCCCGCTGGAGCTGCTGGTATCTGGCAACGTGCGCGCCACCACCTTGATGGGTGAGAAGACCAGCACGGAGGCGCTGGGGCTGCTGATTGACGAAGCGCGGCCGGTCCCCGGCGCGCCGTCAACGTCGGTGGCTGGCTTCAACGTGGGCGAGCTGGCGGTGGTCAAACGCCTGAACAATCTGGTCAACACCACCCTCAGCGCGCGCGATAAATCGGTCATTGAGGCCTTTGAGAAGTTTGTGGTCCGCCTGCCGGCCCAGGGCTATGGCACCACCGAATTTGAGATGACGGACGAGCGCCGCGACCGGCTGGTGGCCGCCGGCCGCGAGGTGATGGCCGAGTATCTGGCCCAGCGCGCGGACGAGCCGGTGAGCTTCGACGGCGCGCCCGATCCGGAGCTGGCGCACGCCGAAGCGGCGGCGGACAAGTTGTGCGCCAAGCTCTGGGACTATTAATCGTCAGGGATGGGGAGACCGGGTATGACTGATCCGACTGCGCCGCGCAAGAAGCTGTCCGTGTTGACCAAGCTGGCCTATGGCGCCGGCGATACCGGGCCCGCCATCGTGGCCGCCATCAACGGCTTTTTTCTGCTGGACTTCCTGATCAACGTGGCCGGTCTGCGGCCGGGCACGGCCGGCAACATCTTTCTGATCGCCAAGATCTGGGATGCGGTGAATGACCCGGTCGTCGGCTGGCTGACTGATAAGACGGTAAGCCGGATGGGCCGGCGCCGGCCGTGGCTGCTCTTCGGTGCGCTGCCGTTCGGGTTGGCCTTCCTGCTGCACTGGATTGTGCCGGCGCTGGATGAGGGCGGCAAGTTCTGGTATTACCTGCTGGTCGCCATTCTGCTGGATACCGCCATCACCGCCGTCAACGTCCCCTATGTGGCGCTGACGCCCGAGTTGACGCCGGATTACGACGAGCGCACTAACCTGAGCTCGTACCGCTTTGGGTTCTCGATCCTGGGCGGGGTGCTGGCCGCCTTCTTTCACACCCAGATCGTGACCGCCTTCGGCGGGGCCAAGGCCTTGGGTAACACGGTCAGCATCGCGATCTGGGCGGTGGTCAGCATCCTCGGTTTTCTGGCGACGTTCTTCGGCACGCGCGAACCCGCCTATGCCACGCGGCCGGCCGCCCAACAGCCGGAAGGCCCCGGCTTGCTGGCGGGCTTGCGGATCGCGTTCCAGAACCGGCCGTTTGTGCTGGTGGTCTTGATCTACATGCTCTCCTGGCTGACGCTCCAATTCGTGCAGACCAACCTCTTTATCTACGCCCGCGATTGGGTGGGGGTGGACGACAGCCTGTTTGGCTTTGTGCTGTTGGCGCTGCAGTTCTCGTCCTTCGTGTTTATGCTGATCTGGGCGCGCATCAGTGAGCGTCTCGGCAAGAAGACGGTGTACTACCTGGGGACGACGATCCTGATGATCGTCCTGCTGGGGATGTTCTTTATCCAGCGCGGCCAGACGACGCTGTTCTTTGGCGCGGCGGTCCTGGCCGGCGTCGGCGTGGCGGTCTGCTACTTGATCCCGTGGAGCATGCTGCCCGACGTCATCGAGTGGGATGAGCTGCAGACCGGCCAGCGGCGCGAGGGCCTGTTCGCCGGCTTCTTCGTCTTCTTGCAGAAGCTGGGCCTCTCGCTGGGCCTGTTCGTTTCGGGCTGGGTGCTGGATTTGGCCGGCTATCTTCCGGCCCAGCCCGGCCAGGCCGTGCCCGCCCAGCCGGAGAGCGTGCTGCTGGCGCTGCGGATCCTGGTGGGGCCGGCCGGCGCCGCCATCCTGGCGCTCAGCTTTGTGGCCGCTTATTATTATCCGATCACGCGCGAGAAGCACGCCGAAATCCGGGCGCAGCTCAAGGCGCGCAATTTGCCCGAGTAATCACCGAATCATTCAATCGCCCAATCCCGGGCTAGATGCTTGGGCGCGTGGAGTCTAAGTCTTGCAGCCGATCATTGTCGACGCCCACCTCGACCTGGCCTGGAACGCCCTGACCTTCGGCCGCGATTACAGCCGGCCGGCGCTGGTCACGCGCCAACTGGAACACGGCACGGAGACGCCCCAGCACAACGGCCAGACGCTGGTGGGCCAGGCGGATCTGCTGCTCGGCCGCGTGGCCGTGATCTGCGGCACCCTGTTTGCGGCCCCGCGCCGCCGGCAGTCCGGCGCCTGGGACCGGCTGGTGTACCGGGATCCGGCCGAAGCCCACCGCTTGTACAACCAGCAGTTGGATTACTACGCGCGTTTGACCGATGAGCACCCGCTCTTTCAGCGCATTTACACACGCGCCGATCTGGAGGCCGGGCTGGCTACCTGGGAGGGGGAGGACCTGACGCGCCGGCGGATTGGGGTGATCACCTTGATGGAAGGCGCGGAGGCCGTGCGCGAACCACGCGAGGCCGAATGGTGGATGGAACGCGGCGTGCGGGTGATTGGGCCGGCCTGGACCGGCACGCGCTACGCCGGCGGCACCGGCGAGCCGGGTCCCCTGACGCCGGAAGGCCGGGAGCTGCTCAACGTCATGGCCGATCTCGGGCTGATCCTGGATATTTCCCACGCTGCGGATGAAGCCTGTCTGGAGGCGCTGGATCGTTTTCCCGGCACCGTGGTGGCGACCCATGCCAACCCGCGCGCCGTGCTCAAGAATCCACGCAACCCGGAGCGCTTCCTCACCGACGACATGCTGCGCCGGCTGGCCGAGCGCGACAGCGTCGTGGGGATTGTGCCGTATAACCGCTTCTTGAAGGCGGATTGGGCGCCCGCGGACGGCAAGGCGGCCGTGCCGCTGGCCGCCGTGGTCGCCGCTATTGACCACGTCTGCCAGGTCACCGGGTCCGCCGCCCACGCGGGGATCGGCTCCGATTTTGACGGCGGCTTTGGCGTGGGCAGCACGCCGGCCGAGATCGACACCATCGCCGACCTGCGCCGCCTTGAGCCGGCGCTGGCCGAGCGCGGTTACGCGCCGGCGGAGGTGGCCGCCATCCTGGGCGGTAACTGGCTGCGCGTGCTGCGCCGGGGGCTGCCGCAATGACGCCCGACCCCGTCCCTCCGCCGCCCACCCGCTCCCCCGGTCTCAGCCGGCTCTCCCAGCTGGGCGCCGCCATCATCGGCGTGGGGCTGGTGCCCTTCCTGATCGGCGTCTTTCCGGACCTGCTGCGGGTGGACTTCACCAGCGGCCTGGGGCTGCTGCAGATCACGGCGCTGCTGTTTGGCATCGTGGTGATGACGCTGGGCGCCTACACGTATATGTATGCCACGCGCCACCGCTCCCGGCCGCGCCGGCTGCGCGAGGACATCGGCGTGCGCCTGATGGCCACCGGCCTGGTGGTGGCCGGCACCACCGGGCTGGCCGACGTCATCGGCATTGGCACGCACTTCGGCCAGCAGCGCCCGTTCTTCGGACCGGTGCAGGCCGGCGGCGTGGCGCTGGGCGTGGCCCTGATCGTGGCCGGCATTTTGTTGTATTCCCGCCGGTAACCGCGCCGCGGCGCCAGCCGGTATAATCCAGCCAGCTTATCTCAAGGAGTCCCCCCATGAAAGTTCAGAATATCCTAGCCACCAAAGGCTCAAAGGTGTTTACCATCACCCCCGAGCAAAGCATCCAGGCCGCCACCAGTTTGATGGCCCAGCACAACATCGGCGCGCTGGTGATCACCAACGCCGCCGGCGGCGTGGTCGGCATCATCTCCGAGCGCGATATCGTGCGCTTTGTGGCCCGCCACGAAGACCCGGCCCAGCCGGTCAGCACCATCATGAGCCGCAACGTCATCCTCGGTTCCCTGCAGGATGAGCTGAGCACCGTCATGCGCACCATGACGCTGAAACGCTTCCGCCACCTGCCGGTGGTGGATCACGAGCAGTTGGTGGGCATGGTCTCCATCGGTGATCTGGTCAAGGCGCAGCTCGCGCAGTATCAGGGCGAAATTGAGACCCTGCTGACGCAGGTTACCCAGGGTGAATGAGCGGCCATGACTCAAGTCGGAACCGCCTCCCAACCGCTGCGCGTCGCGATCCTCGGCTCCGGGCCGGCGGCGTTCTACGCCGCGGAACATTTCTTTAAGCAGCCGGACCTGGTGGTCGAAGTGGATATGTTCGACCGCCTGAATACGCCCTTTGGTCTGGTGCGCCACGGCGTCGCGCCGGATCACCCCAAGATCAAGACCGTCACCAAGGCCTTTGACGCCATCGCCGCCAACCCGCGCTTCCGCTTCTTCGGCCATGTCGAGTTTGGCAAGCATCTCACCCTGGCGGATTTGCAGCTGCACTATCACCAGGTGCTGTTTGCCACCGGCGCCCAGACCGACCGCCGCATGGGCATCCCCGGCGAGGACCTGGCCGGCAGCCACCCGGCCACCGAGTTCGTGGCCTGGTATAACGGCCACCCGGACTATCGGCACCATCCGTTTGATCTCTCGGTGGAGCGCGCGGCCGTCGTCGGCGTCGGCAATGTCGCCATCGACGTGGCCCGCATCCTGGTGCGGACGCCCGACGAACTGGTGAAGACCGACATCGCCGCGCACGCGCTGGAAGCCCTGCGCCACAGCCGCATCAAAGAGGTCTATCTGCTCGGCCGGCGCGGGCCGGTCCAGGCCGCCTTCACCAATCCGGAAGTTAAAGAAGTCGGCGAGATGGCCGACGCGGATGTGGTGGTGCGGCCGGATGAGGTCCAGTTGGATGACCTCAGCCGCGCGCACCTGGAGGCCAGCCAGGACCGCACCTTGAACAAAAAGGTGGAAATCCTGCAAGGCTATGCCCTGCGTAAGGCGGAAGGCAAGAGCAAGAAGCTGCACATCCGCTTCCTGGTCTCGCCGGTGGAGTTGATCGGCGATGCCGAGGGCCGCGTCGCCAAGATGCGGCTGGTCCGCAATGTGCTGGTGGCGGCCGACACCGGCACCCTCAATGCCAAAGCCACGGATCAGTTTGAAGAACTGGAAGTTGGGCTGGTGTTCCGCTCGGTGGGCTACCGCGGCGTGGCGCTGCCCGGCGTGCCGTTCCATGACCGCTGGGGTGTGATCTTGAACGACAAGGGCCGGGTGCTGGATCCAGACACCAAGCACCCGCTCGTCGGCCAATACACGTCCGGCTGGATCAAGCGCGGCCCGAGCGGCGTCATCGGCACCAACAAGCCCGACTCGGTGGAGACGGTGACTTCGATGCTGGAAGATTTGGCCCAGGGCGCGCACTTCCAGCCGGCCCAGCCGCAGGCCGAGGCGGCGGAAGCGCTGGTGCGCGCGCGCCAGCCGCTGTATGTGACCTACGCCGAGTGGCGGCGTCTGGATGCTCTGGAGCTGTCCAATGGCCAGGCGGCCGGCCGGCCGCGCCTGAAGTTCACGGCCGGCGATGAAATGCTGGCGGCGCTCGGCAAAGCCGTCCCCACTCCCTAAGACTTGTCCGTTGTCTCCGACGCCCGCCGGCCCCGCGCCGGTGGGCGTTTTTATTTCCACACCAACCGCCCGCCAACAAACGCCGGCTTGGGCCGGCCGGCGCGCCTGGCTAGAGTCAGGCCGCGTTCACCAAGCAAGGGGGCTTATGAAGCGCCGGCCGGTCTTTCGCTGCTTGTCCGCAACTTGGCTTCGTCACTCGGCGGGTCTGCCGCTCTGGCATGGCGTGTTGATCCTGGCGGTGGCGCTCTCCGGTTGGTCGGCGCGCGCCCCGCGGCCAGCCCGGGCGGATGAGGCTGGACCCACCCCGCCGTTGCCCGGGGAGCCCACGGCCGCTCCATCCCTCACTGGCACACCCACCGGGGCGCCGCTCCTGGTCACCCCAACCATGGAGCTCTCCGCGACGCTGGCGGTGGAAGGGCCGACCGCGACCAGCCGGCCCTCGGCCACCGCCGCGCTGGAGGCCGGGGAGACTCCCGTGAGCCCCGCGACCCTGACGCTGACCCCGACCGGAGAGGCTGAACTGACCCCGGAGGCCACGGCGACTCTGACGCCGGCCCCACCCGGAGAGATCAGCCCGCTCCCGCCCTTGGAAACGTGGCTGCCCGCGCTGGAGACTCCGACCGCGGCCCCCGCGGCCACGTCCGCCGAGTCGCCTACGCCGGCCCCGGCCTCCAGCACGCCATCCGCGACCGGGCCCGCCCCGGCCGCGTCGGTGACCCCTACCGAGGCCGCGCCGCCCACTCTGTTGCCTGAACCGTCGGCCACCTCCGCGCCGGCCGTCTACTTTGTGCTGCTCCCGCCGCCGGTGCTGCCCGATCCGGCGGCGGCCGGCGCATTGGCGTCGATTGGCACCCTGCCCGCCACCAGCGTGCTTATCAGCCAGCTCTATGGCGGCGGCGGCAATGCCGGCGCGCCCCTCGCGCATGATTTTGTGGAACTGTATAACCTGAGCGCCGCCGGCGTGGACCTGGCCGGCTGGTCGCTGCAATACGCGACCGCCGCGGGCAGCGCCTGGCAAGTGCTGCCCCTGGCCGGCGTGGTGCCGCCCGGCGGCTTCTGGCTGATCGCGTTAGGGTCGGGAGGCGCCGCCGGCAGTCCGGGGCCGGCGCCCGACCTGACCTGG
>JAGOBN010000157.1 GCA_017999235.1 Anaerolineales bacterium
GTGAACCCGCGTTACCAGCCGCTGATCAACCTGACCCTCCTGCTGGCGTTGGTCGGTTTCGGCCTGTACCAGCTTTACCACGGCCTGAGCGGCGCCCTGCCGCGCCCGTGAGTTTGGCATGAAATTTACCCGGCCGGCGCGGAGTCTCCCTTACACTAAGAGACACGCCGCCACCTGGGCGGCCCAGGAAAACTCACATGGACCGATATCAATTCATCACCGTCCGAGGCCGCCGCATCCTGCACATCAACCTCGCCGGCATCAAAGCTGACGAGGCCGCCGCCGCCATTGAAACCGGCAAGAAAATGGTGAGCCAGGAGCCCAAAGGCTCCGTGCTGACGCTCACCGACATCACCCAGGGCCAGTTCAACGTCACCGTCATCCGCGCCTTGCAGGGTTTCACTCAGTTCAACCGGCCGTACGTGCGCGCCGCCGCCGTCATCGGCGTCGACGGCCTGCGCCGCATTGCGCTGGAAACGGTGGAGAAGTTCTCCGGCCGCAATTTCGCGGTCTTCGCCACCCGCGCCGAGGCCGAAAACTGGCTGTCCCTGCAATAACGGTTTCGCCACCCGCAGGCCGCCAGCGGCGGCCTGTTTTTATTTAACGCGGCGCTCAGGAATTCGAGTATATTTATCCCCAGCATGAGTGACTACCTCATCAACGCTGGGCGCCTGCCCGTGGAAATCACCGGCGCCCCTCAGCCGCCGCAGGCGCCGGTGGTCTTTTTGCACGGCTTCTCCCTGGACCGCCGCCTCTGGGCGGATCAAACGGCGGCCTTGGCCGGCGCGTTTCAGACCATCGCCTATGACCTGCGCGGCTTCGGGGGCGCTTCCCTGCCAGACGGACCCTTCCGCCACGCCGATGATCTCTTGGCCCTGCTCGACCAACTGCAGATCGAACGCGCGCACCTGGTCGGCCTGTCGCTGGGCGGCGGGCTGGCGCTGGATTTCTGCCTGGCCCACCCGGGGCGCGTCCGCACCCTGACGCTGGTGGATGCCACCCTGGGCGGCTTCACCTGGGCCAAGGATTGGGGCGAGCCGACCCGTGCCGCCCGCGCCCAAGGCGTTGCCGCCGCGCGCGCGGTCTGGCTGGCGGATGAAATCTTCACGCCGGCGCTGACCCAGCCGGCCGCCGCCGCCCGCTTGCGTCAAATGGTGGCGGATTATTCCGGCTGGCACTGGCTCAACCGCAGCCCGGAACTGCCGCCGGCCGGCGAGCCCGCGCTCAACCGCCTGGGCGAGATCACGGCGCCCGCGCTGGTGATCGCGGGCGAGCTGGATACCGCCGAATTCCGGCAGATCGCGGACCTGTTAGCGCGGGCCCTCCCCGGCGCCCGCCGCGCGAGCCTGGCCGGCGTCGGCCATCTGCCCAATCTGGAAGCGCCCGAACGCTTCAACGCGTTGCTGCGGGAGTTTCTGGACCAGCACCCCTGATGTCGGCTCCAACCCTGACAGTCGTCGGCAGCCTGGTCCTGGATCTGGTGGTCTGGCTGGAGCATCTGCCGCGCCGGGGCGAGACCGCCTTTCCCCGCCGCTTTGAGACCTTCGCCGGCGGCAAGGGCTTCAATCAGGCCATCACGGCGCGGCGCTGCGGCGCGGCCGTGCAGCTGGTGGGCCGCGTGGGCGCCGACGCCTTTGGCCAGATCTTTGAGACCGTGCTGGCGGCGGAGGGCCTCCCCACCGCCAGCGTGACGCATGATCCAGACGCCGGCACCAGCCTGGGTATCCCGATGATTGACGCGCACGGCGACAACAGCATCTTGGTCATCCAGCGCGCCAATCTGCGCCTGACGCCGGCCGATGTCGAGGCGGCCGCGCCGGCGCTGGCCGCCAGCCAGGCGCTCCTGCTGCAATTGGAAGTCCCCTTGGCGGCCAGCCGGCACGCGGCGGCGCTCGCCAGCGCGCACGGCGCCACCGTGCTGTTGAATCCGGCCCCCGCGCACCTGCCGCTGGACGAACTGCTGCCGGCCGGCGACGCGTGGGTGGACTGGCTGATCCCCAATGAGAGCGAGGCCGCCGCCCTGACCGGCCAGCCCGTGACCGACTTTGCCAGCGCGCACGCCGCCGCCGCGTGTTTGCTGGCGCGCGGAGTCCGCCAGGGCGTCATCATCACCTTGGGCGCCCAGGGCGCGCTGGCGTTGACCCACACCGGCGCGTGGCGTCAGCCGGCCTTCCCGGTCACCGTCGTGGATCCCACCGGCGCCGGCGATGCCTTCTGCGGCGCCTTCGGCGTGGCGCTGGCCGAGGGCCAGCCCTTGGACCGCGCCCTGCGCTTTGCCAGCGCCGCCGGCGCGTTAGCGGTCACCGTCGCCGGCGCCGAACCCAGCCTGCCCCGCCGCGCCGCGATTGAGACCTTGTTGAGCACCCATGACCCTTTACCTTGACTCCGCTTTTCTAGAAGACGCCCAGGCCGCGGCCGCGCTCGGCTACGTGCGCGGCATCACCACCAACCCCACCTTGCTGGCCAAGACCGGCCGGCCGGCGGACGAGGTCCTCCCCGCGCTGTGCGACACCTGCCCCGGCCCCGTCTTCTACCAATTGACCGCCGACACCGTGGCCGGCCGCGAGGCCGAAGCGCGGCGGATGCTGGCCCGGCGTCCCAACCTCAGCCTCAAAATCCCCACCACGCCCGAGAACCTGGTCCTGGGCGCGCGGCTGGCCCAGAGCGGCGCCGTGGTGGGGATGACGGCCATCTTCAGCGCCGCGCAGGTGTACCTGGCGTGTCAGACCGGCGCGCGCTATGTGCTGCCCTACGTCAACCGCAGCACACGCCTGCTGGGCGACGGCCTGGCGTTGGTGCGCGAGATGCGGGCCGTGATCGACGCGCAGCGGGCGCCGGTAGAGATTGTGGCCGCCAGCATTAAGAGCCCGGAGGAAGCCACGGCCACCGTGCTGGCCGGCGCGCATCATCTGACTCTGCCGCTCGCCATCATTCAGGCCATGGGCCAGCATGCCCTGTCCGACCAAGCCATTGCCGAATTCGCCCAGGCGCGCGCCTGAGCCCCCGCCCGCGAGAACCTATGCCCACTTACGAAACCGTCATCGGCCTGGAAATCCACATCCAGCTCAACACCCGCACCAAAATCTTCTGCGGCTGCGCGGCCGACAGCTGGGGCGCGCCGCCCAACCGCAACATCTGCCCGGTGTGCTGCGGCCTGCCCGGCGTCCTGCCGGTGCTCAACCAGGCGGTGGTGGAGAAGGCGGCGCTGCTGGCGGCCGCCATGCACAGCCAGATCCGGGCGGAAAGCTTCTTCGACCGCAAGAACTACTTTTATCCGGACCTGCCCAAGGGATATCAGATCACGCAATACGACGCCGCCATCGGCCACGGCGGCTGGTTTGAGTATCCGCTGGCGGACGGCACGCTCAAGCGCGTCAGCATCCACAAGCTGCACATGGAAGAGGACGCCGGCAAGACCAAGAACGACACCCTGCGCGGCGCGCGCCTGATCGACATGAACCGCTGCGGGGTGCCGCTGATTGAGATGGTGACCGGCCCGGACCTGCGGGCCGCGGATGAAGCCGCGCAGTTCCTGATCCGCCTGCGCCAGCTGCTGCGCTGGCTGGATGTCTCCGAGGCCAACCTGGAGCGCGGCCACCTGCGCTGTGACGCCAACGTCTCCATCCGCGAGGCCGGCGCCACCCACCTCAACGCCAAGACCGAGATCAAGAACGTCAACTCCATCGAGGCCGTCCGCCACGCCATCGAGGCCGAGGCCGCGCGCCAAATTGAGGAGGTCACCGCCGGCCGGCGCGTGGCCGCCTGGACGCTGGATTGGGACGACGAGACGCAGACGCTCAAGAAGATGCGGTCCAAAGAGACCGAGGCCGATTACCGCTATTTCCGCGAGCCGGATTTGCTCTCGGCGCGGCTGGACCCGGCCTGGCAGGCGCAGATCCTGGCCCGGCTGCCGGAATTGCCGCTGGCGCGCCGCACGCGGTTTATCACGCAGCTGGGCCTCTCCGAGTACGACGCCAACGTGCTCACCGAAGAGCGCTCGCTCTCGGATTATTTTGAGGCGCTGGTCCAGGCCGGCCTTCCCGCCAAAGTGGCCGCCAACTGGCTGATGAACGACATCCTGCGCCTGCTCAACGACCAGGGCCTGACCGCCCGGGAGCTGGCCGAGACCCGCCACCTCACCCCCGCTTATCTGGCGGAGCTGATCGGCCTGGTGGAGGCCAAGACCATCAACCGCGCCACCGGCGTCAGCCTGATCCCCAAGATCATGGCCAGCGGCCGGCCGCCCAAGGCCATCGTGGAGGCGGAGGGGCTGGCGCAGATTTCCGGCGATGACGCCGTGCGCGCGCTGGCCCAGCAGGTGATCGCCGAGAATGCGGATCAAGTGGACGCGTACCGCAAGAAGCCGGCCCTGCTCAAGTGGTTTGTGGGCCAGGTGATGAAGAAGAGCCAGGGCAAGGCCAATGCCCAGGTGACGGAGAAGGTCTTGCAGGAGCTGTTGGGGTGAGGGTGATGGTGGGGGCTAGGGGCTAGGGGTTAGGAACTGAGGATTGGAGAGCAGGGAGTCCGCTGGTCGGGTTTATGAAACCCAAGAGTTCGTATCTTTTTCTCAACGGTCTGCGTTTTCATTACCTGGATTGGGGCGGCGCCGGCCGGCCGCTGGTGCTGGTGCATGGCTTGGCCTCCAACGCCCGCATCTGGGAGCTGGTGGCCCCCTATCTGACCGCGCACTTCCGGGTGCTGGCCCTGGATCAGCGCAGCCACGGCTTGACGGACCCGGCCACCGAGGGCTGGGATTTCCCGGCCATCACGCGCGACCTGCACGCCTTCATCGAAGCGCTGGGCCTGGAACGGCCGCTGCTGGCCGGCCACAGCTGGGGCGCGAGCACGGTCCTGCACTACGCCGCCATGCGCCCAGGCGGCCCGGCCGGCGTAGTGATGGTGGACGGCGGCTACACGGAGATGAGCGCGGCGCCGGGCCTGACCTGGGAGCAGGCGGAGGCCCGGCTGCGTCCGCCGGATTTGGACGGGATGCCGGTGGAGGCGTTTACGGCCCGGATGCGCGGCTGGCTGGGCGAATTGTTTTCCGACCAGGTGGCCAGCCTCGTCCTGGCCAATTTCCGCATTGACGAGGATGACCGCCTCTACCGGCGCCTGCCGATCCCGTACCACATGGAGATTGCGCGCGCCATCTACGCGGCCCAGACGTTTACGTGGTTTGCCCGCGCCCGCTGCCCGAT
The DNA here is from genome assembly GCA_017999235.1 of Anaerolineales bacterium. The sequence continues at coordinate 5,199 of JAGOBN010000157.1, forward strand.
CCTGCTCTGCCCGGCCGCGCCTCCGCCGCCGCGCGACGCCGGCGCCGAAGAGCTGTTGGCCCACAAGCGCGCGGGCGTGGAGCGGGCGGCGCGGCAGCCCAACGTGACCGTGCAGTGGTTCGTGGATACCCTGCACGATATCCCCCTGCACCGGCCGGCCGACCTGGCGCACGCGATCAGCACGTTTGGCTCGACCTTGGCGGATTGATCCTACATGCCGGCGCCCGTTCTCTATCGGCCGGCCGCGGCCGCCGACCAGGCCGCCATCACCGCCCTGATCCGCGAGGCCGGCATCAACCGCATGAGCCTGAAGTGGCCCAACTTCCTGCTGGCCGTGGATGCGGTCAGCGGCGCGGTGGTGGCCACCGGCCAGATCAAGACCCACGGCGATGGCAGCCGCGAGCTGGCGTCCATCGCCACGCGGCCGGCCTACCAGCGGCGCGGGATCGCGGGCGAGATCATCCGCCGGCTCATCGCGCAGGATGCGGCGGTGTCGGCCGCCCCGCTCTACCTGACCTGCGTGAGCGCGATGGGGCCGTTCTACGCGCCTTTTGGTTTCCGGGCCGTCGGACCGGCTGAGATGCCGCCCTACTTCCGGCGGCTCCAGCGTCTGGTGCGGGTCATGTATTTCTTCGCCCGGCCTGACGGGCAGCTCCTAGTCATGCGCCGCGACCAAGCCGCGCCGCCGCCCGTCACGGCGCCGCCACCGTCACCACGCTGATCACGGCGCGGTTATCGGGCAGCGGCTGAGCGGCGCGGATCAGCGGCACCCGCTCCAAGGACGGATAACGGTACCACCCGACCGCCAGCGGATAATCGCCGGCCGGCGCGTCGGCGGGCAGGGTGATGGCAAAACTGTCCCGCACCAGATCACCCGGCCGCCAGGCCGAGGTGGGATAGAAGCCCTGGCAGGGCTGGCCATCATGCTGCGCCACGGGCGCGCCGCCGCCCAAGTGCGCGAAGGCGACCAGGTCTTCGGCCAGCGGGGCGGCCACGGTCCAATACACCGTTAGGAACACGCTCTCCCCCGGCTTGACCACGGCCGGCGTCTGCTCGTATCCCGCCAACGTCAGCCCCGCTGCAAACTCCGCCGCCGCCGGCCGAGCCACGGTGACGGCGGCGCGGTTGGCGGGCACTTCCAGCACCGTCAACTCTCTGACCAGCGCCTCGCTCTCCGGCCGGATCACCGTTACGGCCGCTTCTGGAAAAGCGCGCCGCAATTCGGCCGCGGAGGCGGCGTCACGCTCGCTCCACACCACATACGTGGTCCGCGTGGCGCGGCCGGCCGTCAGCGGCAGGCATTGCCGAAAATCCAGCCAGCGCACGGGCGTCCCCGGCAGCAGGAAATCGAAGGCGTACAAGTCCTCGGCCTCCGGCACCCGCTCCACAAAGACCGCCTCCGCCTCGGCGCGCGTGATCAGCTCCCGCGCCCAATCCACCAGCGTGGCCGTGTACCAGAGCTTCAAATCCGGCTGGCGCGCAAAGCGCACAAAGTAATCCACGGCGTTCAGGGTCAGGCTCACGGCCAACACGCCGGCGGCCGCGCTCAGCGCCAGCCGGCGGCCCAGCCGGGGCCGCAGCGCGTCCCAGACCGCGCCCCACCCCAGCGCGATGAGGGCGGCCAGCGGCGGCGCGGCGAGGGCCATGCGGCTGAAGGAGGGGGCCTCGTCCGTGATCAGCGCCGGGACCAGCATCACCGCCAGCCAGAGCAGAAGGTCGCGGGCGCGGGCAGCGCGCCCCGCCCGCCAGATCACCAGCCCCAAGCCGAGATAGACGCCCACACTTTGCAGCGGGTCCAGCAGCGGGCGGCCGGCCAGGTTGTCGCGCCCGTTAAGGTCGCCGCGCCAGCTAAACGACAGCGCCATCTTTTGGGCGTTGTCCCACAGAAAGGGGAGCAGGCCCCGCGCCTCGGCGCCCACCGTCACCGCGCGCGCGCGGCCCACAAACCATTCCGGCTCGCGCGCGAAGAACGCCATCAGCGGCGCGGCCGTCACCAGCGCGGCCGCCGCCAGCAGCCCGAACCCCAGCCACAGCCGGCGCCGGTCCGCCGGCCGCGCGATCAACACTGCCTGCAGGCCCCACAGCGCCATGACCACCAAGATGAAGCGGGTGTGCGGACTGAGATACTGCGCGGCGCCGGCCGCGAGGCCCGCCAACGCATAGCTGCGCCAGGCGCCGGTGCGCGCCGCCCGGCGCTGCTGCCACAGGCAGAACAGGCCGGCGGCCAGGGCCACCCCCGGCTCGGTGCCGAGGCGCGTCAGCGTGATCGTCGAGAAGAAGCCGGCCAGCACCAGCGCCGCCACCGCCGCCAGCCAGCGCCGCCGCGGCGCCGGCAGCCACCCGCGCCAGAACTCACTCAGAGCGGCGTAGAGCAGCGGCACGGCCAGCAGGCTGAACGTGGCCGATACCACGCGTGAGGCCACGATCAAGCGCGGGAAGAACAGCCACTCAACGCCGGCCGTCAGCCAGGCCAGCAGCGGGTTCACCCCGCCCCAGAAGGTCTTATAAAAGATCGGGAAGACGCCGGTCTGCACGATCTCCCGGGCGCGCAGCGCGAACCAAGCTTCATCCACCCAGGCTTGGGGCGGCAGGCTCAGCAAGCCGAGATAGCGCAGGCCGGCGGCCAGCAGGGTCGCGGCGACGACCACCCAGAAGATGGGCGTTGATTGGGGCGGCCGGCGGGGTGAGGGGCGGGTGTCGGTTGTCATCGGCAGGCGGCGGTTAGCGGAGAATATTGTACCCTTGGGCTGGAGGGACAACGGATGCAGACCCAACGGATATACGGAGGCAGCCGATCCGATCGTAT
>JAGOBN010000159.1 GCA_017999235.1 Anaerolineales bacterium
TTGATGACGCATGGGTTCTGGCTCACGGTATGGCGGGTGACGGATGACGCGGGAAAGTTTAGCAGATCCGCCCTCAGCGGCCTGGCCGCCGGCCCAGCGTTAGGCGCGGCGGCAGTCACCGTGGTCTGCGATGTGGCGCGGCTGGCTGACATGGTGCGGCTGGCCGACGTGGCCGGCCGGCTGGACGGCCCGGTGGCGGTCTCGATCAACAACGCCGGCCTGGCGCGCCATCACTGGCTGAATGACTACACCGAGGCCGAGATCGACTTGATGGTGGCGCAGGCCGTCGTGAAGCTGATCGAGCTGGATGACCTCTGCGTGCCGCGCCGGCAGTTCCTGGGTGGACTGTCCATAGGCGGCTACGGCGCGCTGCGGCTGGGCGCGCGGCATGGGACGCAGTATGCGGCGGTGAGCGCCCATAGCAGTCTCACTGATTTGGCCGATTTGTATCCGCTGGTTGCGGAAACCCCGGAACAGTTGGAGGCCGAGTTGGTCGACCAGCCGGCTGTTTTGGAGGGTTCGCTCCAGGCGCGCCCGCCCTTACCGGCTCTGCGCTTTGACTGCGGCACCAAGGATGGTCGGCTGGCGGGCAGCCGCGCCATGTACGCCGCCCTCACACGGGCCGGTGTCGCGCACACCTATGGTAAATTTCCCGGTGCCCACACTTGGGAGTAGGGGCACACTCATCTGGCTGATCCTCTGCGCTTCTTTGCCAGTCTTGCTGACCCCATTGCCGCTCCGGGCCCTATGCCCGCCGGCCAGGAGGCCCCATGAACGCCTACGAACGCTTTCAACACCGCCTGCGCGGTGAGCCCGTGGACCGCGCCCCGAACTTTGACATCATCATGACCTTTGGGGCCAAATACATCGGCCGGCCGCTGAGCGAATACTATAAAGATTGGCGTGTCCTGTGCGCGGCCAACCTGGCCATGGTCGAGCACTTCCAGATCGACATCGTCCAGGCCATCTCCGATCCCTTTCGCGAAACCGCGGACTTCGGGGCCGAGATCGAATTCCCCGACGATGATCTGCCGCTGAGCCTGGTGCCGCTGCTGCAAGATTACCGCGACCTGGAGCAACTCAAGACGCCCGACCCGGCCACCGGCCGGCGGATGAGCGACCGGTTGGAAGCCATCCGGTATTTCCGCAGCCAGGTGGGCGGGCAGGTGCCGATCATGGGCTGGGTGGAGGGCGCCTTCGCCGAGTCCGCGGACCTGCGCGGCATTCAGTCCCTGATGACCGACACGATCGAGAACCCGCGCTTTGTGCATGATCTGCTCGAGCGCTGCGTGGAAGTCGAGATCGCGTTCGCGCAGGCGCAGATCGCGGCCGGCGCCGATATCGTCGGCCTGGGCGACGCGGCCGCGTCGCTGATCAATCCCCGTATGTATAAGGAGTTCGCCCTGCCGTACCAGCAGCGCGTCTTTGCCGCCATTCGCGCGGCCGGCGGGGTGGGACGCCTGCATATCTGCGGCCAGACCACGCATCTCCTGCCGCTGATGGCGCAGTCGGGCGCGGACATTATCGACGTGGACTGGATGGTGGATTACGAGAAGGCGGCCCAGATCTATGGCGAACACGGGGTGGCCGCCTGCGGCAACTTTGACCCGGTGGCCGTGATGCTGCAGGGGACGCCGGAGAAGGTGCGGGCCTCCGCCCAGGCGTGTTTGCAATTGGGCGGCCCGCGCAGCTTCAGCGCCGCCGGCTGCGAGATCCCGCTGGCCACGCCGCACGCCAATCTGCGCGCCCACACGCCCGCGCTCGCGGCGGCCGCGCGGAATTAGGCGGCGATGACCTCGCCCGCGTGGTGGCGCCGCGCTGTCTGTTATCAGGTCTATCCGCGCTCTTTCGCCGACTCTAACGGCGACGGCGTGGGAGATCTGCCCGGGATCACGACCAAGCTGGATTATCTGCAGTGGCTGGGCGTGGACGCGCTCTGGCTGTCGCCGTTTTATCCTTCGCCGCAATTGGATTGGGGTTATGACGTCGCCGACTTCACGGCCGTCCATCCCGATTACGGCACGCTGGCCGACTTCGATGAACTGCTGGCCGAGGCCCATCGGCGCGGCCTGCGGGTCCTGCTGGACCTGGTGCTCAACCACACCTCGGACCAGCACCCCTGGTTTCAGCAGGCGCGGGCCGGCCAGGGCAACCCGTATCGGGATTGGTACATCTGGCGGCCCGGTCACGCGGGCGGCCCGCCCAATGATTGGGAGTCGCTCTTCGGCGGCTCGGCCTGGGAGTATGACGCGGCCAGTGATGAGTATTACTACCACCTGTTCTTCGCCGGCCAGCCGGACCTGAACTGGCGGAACCCTGAAGTCCGGGCGGCGCTGGAAGGCGTGATGCGCTTCTGGCTGGACCGGGGCGTGGACGGTTTCCGCTTGGACGCGATCAACCATATCTTCGAAAGAGAAGACCTCCCCAACGCGCAGGTGCCGGGCCGGCTGGCGGAGCTCTTTCTGGATGCGCGGCAGGGGCTGTGGGCGGGCGCGGCCGATATGGTGGGGCGCAAAATCCGATTTCAGGAGAACCAGCCCGAGACCCATCCGTTGATGCGCGACCTGCGCCGGCTGGTGGACGGTTATGGCGACCGGGTGCTTCTAGGCGAGACCGAGGCGCTCGCCTACTATGGGAACGGCGCGGACGAACTGCACAGCGTCTTTGACTTCCCCCTGATTCAGCCGGCGCTCACCGCGACCGGCTTGCGCGCCGCCCTGGCCGAGCGCCTGCCCGCCCTGCCGGCCGGCGCGTGGGAGTGCCACACCCTGAGCAACCATGATCGCAGCCGCTCCGCCAGCGTCTTCGCCGATGGCCGGCATGACGCGGAGCGGCGGCGGGCCGCGCTGGCGCTGGTCATCTTGCTGCGCGGCACGCCGGTGCTGTACTACGGCGAGGAGCTCGGGATGGTCGATCTGTTCCCGGAGACGCCGGAGGCTTTTAAGGATACGCTGGCGCACTGGGCGTACACGGCGCTGAGCGGCCGGCTGGAAACCGGGCCGGCCGAGGCCTTTGACCGGGCGCGGCGCTATTTCTGCCGGGATATTTGCCGGACGCCCATGCAGTGGACGGCCGGCCCCCACGCCGGCTTTGCGCCGGCCGGCGTGGCGCCGTGGCTGCCGGTGCATCCCAACCACGCCGCCGGCGTCAACGTCGCCGCGCAGCAAGCCGATCCGGACTCGCTGCTCAACTGGCTGCGGGCCGTATTGCACCTGCGCCGGGCGCAGCCCGCATTGCGCGAAGGGGAGCTGGACCTTCTGCCCGATACCGGCGAAGTACTGGCGTTCTGGCGGCGCGCGCCGGAGCAAGCCTGTTTAGTGGCGCTCAACCTGTCCGCGCAGCCGGCGGAACTGGCGGCGGGCACGTCCTTGACGCGGCTGATTTATCCTCTAGACCGCGCGTTGGCTGGCGCGGAGGCGGCCGGCCCGCTGACCCTGCCGCCGTACGCGATCGTCGTCGCTGAAAGGTAAAGGCCCATGGCCGAGGCCGATCCATTCGCCATCGTCCAACCGAAACCCGAGGCTCTGGCCTGGCTGCCTTTCGGCGCGGCTCGGCCGGCGGGCTGGCTGGCGGCGCAGATGCGGCGCGATCTCGAAGACGGTTTTGTGGGCCGGCTCGACCAGTTGGCGCCGGCGCTCATCCAGGCGGATGACCTCTACGGCCGGGACCGCCTGACCCGGCACGCCGGCCGCAAAGACCTGGGCGTGCTTGCGGTCGAGACCGAGTGGGATGTGCAGTTCCAGTGGTGGAACAGCGAGACCCAATCCAACTGGTGGGACGGCGTGGTGCGGTCGGCCGTGCTGTTGGGGCAGCCGGACTACCGCCGTAAGGCCGCCGCCTATGTGGACGGGAAGCTGGCCACGCAGGACGCGGACGGCTACCTGGGCATCTATGCCCCTGATCTGCGCTTTAATTTTGACGGTGAGAATGGCGAACTCTGGGCGCAGGCCACGCTCTTGCGGACCTTGCTGGGGTATTCCGAGTTTACGCGCGAGGCGCGGATCCTGACGGCCGTGGAGCGGGCCGTGGCCGTGGTCATGCGCGCTTACCCGCTCCATGCTTCGCACCCCTTTTCGGTGCGGAAATCCTTCGCCGGCGTCGGGCACGGGCTGGTCTTCACGGATGTGCTGGACCGGCTGCGGCAGCTAACCGGGCGCGCCGAGTATGCGCGCTATGCGCTCTGGCTCTACCAGGAATACAGCCAGAGCGAGCAAAGCCAGGCCGATATCCAGTACCGGCATTTGATCGATCCGGCCTACCGGTTCCAGGCGCACGGTGTCCACACCTATGAGCACCTGCGTCCTTTGCTGGCCGCCGTTTATGCTTCGGGCAATCCGGCGCTGGAGCGCGCCCTGCGCGGGTATCTGGATAAGCTGGAACGCTGCCTCACGCCCAGCGGCGGCCCGATCGGGGATGAGTTTATCGCCGGCCGGGACGCGGACGCGGCCGCGACCGGTTACGAATACTGCTCCATTCAGGAGCTGCTCGATTCGTACACGCACCTGCTGCAGAAGACCGGCGCCGCCGCGTGGGGCGATCGTGCGGAATGGCTGTGCTTCAACGCTGGCCAGGGCGCACGTCACCCAGAGGTCAGCGCCATCGCTTATCTAAAGACCGATAACTCGTACGTGATGGCGGGACCGCGGCATCCCGCTGATCCGCCATTGCCCGAAGGCCCGCAGACCCGCTACAAGTATTCGCCGGTGCATCAGGATGTGGCGGTGTGCTGCGTGCCGAACGCCGGCCGGCTGCTGCCGACCTACGTCCGCGCGATGTGGCTGCGCACGCCGGCTGGCCTGGCGGCCGCGCTGTACGGGCCGGGCGAGGTCCGGGCGGTGATTGATGGCGTTGACGTGCGGATTGGGGCGGCCACGCATTACCCCTTTGAGCTGTCGGTGGAGTTTGTGGTCGAAGCGGCCGAGCCGGTGCGCTTTGAGCTGGCTCTGCGCCGGCCGGCCTGGGCGGAAGCGGTGACCTGGTCGGCGCCGGCGGTAGACTCGAGCACTGAGGCCGATGGCTGGCTGCGCTTTGCCCGGCGCTGGGCGGCCGGCGACCGGGTGCGGGTGGAATTTCAGGCCGCGCCCGTTGAACACCGGTTTGGACCGGATGAGTTGTTCCTGAGCTATGGGCCGCTGGTCTACGCGCTGCCGCTGGCCGGCCGGGAGACGCTGGGCCGGCAGTACGCGCCGGGCGGATTTCAGGACCGTTACTATCACCCACAACCCACCGAGGCCCGGCCGTATCAATTCGGCGGCGGCCACTTCCAGACAGTGACGGGTGACTTCGCTGAAATGGCGCCGTGGCGCACCGCGCCGGCGCTGGCCGGCGAACTCTACGATCCACTGGCGGGCCAGATGGTCCCGGCTTATCTGAGGCCACTGGGGGATACGCTCCTGCGCCAGATGACCTTCAGTCGGCCCCGTTAAACATGCAATCAAGGAAAGCAAAGATGGAACTCAAAGCAATCTGCGCTGCCATCCGCGAGCACCACCCCGGGTTGTCGGGATGAGTGCCCGGCTGACGACCACCCTGAACAATAGGAAAGGGACCATCGACTATCTCGCGGAGGCCGGCCTGCGTACGTCCATCCAATCATGGTCGGTGGCGCGCCAGTGACCGAGGCCTTCGTACAGAAGATCGGCGCCGACGCCTATGCACCCGCTGCCGGCCGGGCCAGCCGGGCCTGTCAAGCGTTGCTCATCAAAAGGAAGTCAGCATGTCACTCTCGCCCGAGACCGCCATCCCCTACCGCAACCCGGCCCTGAGCGCTGAAGACCGCGTCGCCGATCTGCTCGGCCGGATGACGCTCGAAGAAAAAGTCGGGCAGTTACTGATGTGGGATGCGCGGCCGGAGGATTTGTCCTTTGTCACCACGCGCCAGCCCGGCTCCCTGCTGCATATCCTGGGCGAAAAGCTGGAGCGGGCCATGGACCTGGCGGCTCAAACCCGGCTGGGCATCCCATTACTGGTGGGTGAGGATGCCATTCACGGCCACTCCTTTTGGAAGGGCGCCACGATCTTTCCCACCCAGCTCGCTCTGGCGGCCAGCTGGAACCCGGCCCTGCTCGAACAGGTCGGCCGGGTGACGGCGGCCGAGGCCGGTCCCACCGGCATCCACTGGACCTTTTCGCCTGTGCTCTGTCTGACCCGCGATCTGCGCTGGGGCCGGGTCGGTGAGACCTTTGGCGAAGATCCCTATTTGATCGGCGAGCTGGGCGCGGCCCTGATCCGCGGCTATCAAGGGCGCGGGCTGGATGACCCGGCCGGCATCCTGGCCACGGCCAAACACTACGCCGGCTACTCGGAAACCCAGGGCGGGCGCGATGCCTCCGAGGCCGATATCTCGCGCCGCAAACTGCGCAGTTATTTTCTGCCGCCCTTTGAACGCGCGGCCCGGGCCGGGGCCATGACCTTCATGACCGGTTACCAGTCCATGGAAGGCGTGCCGTCCACCGCCAACCGCTGGCTGCTGACCGAGGTCCTGAAAGATGAGTGGGGCTTCCAGGGCGTGATCGTAACCGATTGGGACAACGTCGGCCGGCTGGTCCGCGAGCAGCGCATCTGCGCCGACTATGCCGAGGCCGCGGCCGTGGCCGTGCGGGCCGGCAATGACATCATCATGACCACGCCCGAGTTTTATGAGGGCGCGCTTGAGGCGGTGCGCACCCGCCGCCTGACGGAGAGTGACATCGACGCGCCCTGCGCCCGGCTGCTGGCGCTCAAGTTCCGCATGGGCCTGTTTGAAAACGCGCGCCGCCCGGATTTGCGGCGCGCCGCGCTCGAGATTGGACGACCCGAGCACCGCGCCGCCAACCTGGAGGCCGCGCGCCAGAGCCTGATCCTGCTGCAGAACAACGGCCGGCTGCCGCTGGATCCCGGGCAAATCAAGTCCATCGCCGTGATCGGGCCAAACGCCGACGATGATCTGCAGCAGCTAGGCGACTGGTCGCTGGGCGCCTCGCAGCACCCGCCCGAGGCCGGCCGGCACCCGCGCGAGAAGACCACTACCGTGCTTGACGGTATCCGCGCCTTGGCGCCCGCCGGGCTGGAAGTTATCCATGCTCGTGGCTGTTCGATTATCGACGCTGACCTGACGGACTTGCCGGCGGCCGTGGCCGCGGCCCAGGCCGCCGAAGTGGTGGTGGCCGTGGTGGGCGACCATCTCAATTACATTGGCGAGACGTTGAGCACGGCCACCTTGGAATTGCAGGGTGGGCAGTGCGCGCTGCTGGAAGCGCTCGAAAAGACCGGCAAACCGCTGATCGTGGTGCTGATCAACAGCAAACCGCTGGTCCTGCCGCCGGCGGCCAAACGCGCCGCCGCCATCATCGAACTCTTCAACCCCGGCATGGAAGGCGGCCGGGCGCTGGCCGAGGCGCTGTTCGGTCAGCTGAACCCGTCGGGCAAGTTGACGATCTCGATCCCGGTACACGTGGGCCAGCAGCCGGTGTTTTACAGCCAGGTGCGCGGCCAGCATGGCGACCGCTACGCCGATCTGACTCAGGCGCCGCTCTTTCCGTTCGGGCATGGCCTGAGCTATACGCGGTACGCGTATTCCAACCTGCGGCTGGCGGCCAGCCGCCTGCGCGCCGGTGAAACGGCGCAGGTCTCGGTGGATGTGGAGAACGTTGGGCCGCGGGCCGGCGCCGAGATCGTGCAGGTGTATGTCAGTGACGTGATCACCTCAGTCACCTGGGTCAATCAGGCGCTCAAAGGTTTTGCGCGCGTCCAACTGGCGCCCGGCGAGAAGCAGACCGTGCGGGTCGAGCTGCCCGGGCCGGCCTTCCAGATCGTGAACGCGGCCGGCGTCAGCGTGGTGGAGCCCGGCGAGTTCGAAATCCTGGCTGGCCCCTCGTCCCGCGACCAGGATTTGCTCCGGACCAAATTGACGATCGAGTGAGCGCCGGCCGCCGTTCGGCAACCCTAACCATCCCGGCCCTGATTTTGGAATATCCTAAAAGCAGCCGGGTCTGATCCCGTCAACACCG
>JAGOBN010000158.1 GCA_017999235.1 Anaerolineales bacterium
GAACGGAGTCTTGCTGATCACGGTCCAATACCCCATCGGCAGCACGTTCTCGCCCACGGTGACCAGGGCCAGATGCTGGGGGAAGAAGGCGCTCGTAAAGTCAGCGGACATCGCAGCCGGCTGGGGGCTAGGAGCGGGCGGCGGGACCGCTCATCCTCCCGGCGCTCACTTTAGCAGTGCTGTTTCAGCACGTCCACTACTTCGCCCTGCGCGTCGCGGACGGTGATCTTGAGCGGCATCTGACCTGGCAGGGAGTGGGTGGCGCAGCCCAGGCACGGGTCGTACGGCCGGAAGGCCATCTCCACCCGGTTCAAGATGCCTTCACTCACCACCACCCCTTGCTTGATGAAGGCTTGGGCCGCCTTCTTGATGGACATGCTCATGGGCGCATAGTTGTTGGTGGTGCCGACGATCAGATTGACCTTGGTCAGGATCCCGCGCTCATCGGTCCAGTAGTGGTGGGTCAGCGTGCCGCGCGGCGCCTCGACGATGCCTACGCCCTCGGTCGGCTTCTCGGTCGGGACGCGGTGGATGTCGGGCGACGTGATCTCGGGATCGGTGGCCAGCTCCACGATGCGCTCGGCCGCGTAGAGCAGTTCCACCAGGCGCGCCCAGTGCGTGGCCAGGCGCTGGTGCACGGGCTTGCCGCCCAGGGTGGCGTAGAACTTCTCGTACTCAGCCTGGGCGCGCGGCGTGGCCATGCCGTCGGCGGCGTTGAGGCGCGAGAGCGGGGTGGCGCAGTACACGCCCGAGTCCTTGCCGTCCACGAAACCCTTCCAGCCGATCTTTTTCAAATACGGGAACTTCAGATAGGTCCACGGCTCGACGTGCTCGGCGATCCAGTCGTTGTACTCGTGCGCCGCGTATTTGCCCAGGCGCTGGCCGTCCGGGTCCACCACGCTCACCAGGCCGTCGTAGAAGTTGACCTTGTTGTTGGCGTCCACGGTGCCGATGTAATACGTCTTGTGGGTATAGATGTCGCCCACAATTAGGTCAAGATAGGCCGGGTTGCCCAGCACGATATCGTTAAAGAGCTTCAGACTGAACTGGGCGAACTCAATGCCCCAGCGCCCCATCTTCTCGATCTCGGCGCGCTGGTCTTCGGTGATGCCCTGCGTCAGGCCGCCGGGGATGGAGGTGCAGGGATGCACCTTGCGCCCGCCGATCATCTCGACGATGTGGTGTCCGTACTTGCGGGCCTGGATCACCTGGCCGCCGATCTCCAAGCCCACCTTGTGGATGATGCCCAGGATGTTGCGCTCGGCCACCGGCGCGTCCGGCCCCATGACAAAGTCCGGGCCGCCCAGGGCGTAAAAATGGGTGGTGTGGTCGGTGAAGTAGAAGCCGCTGTAGAGCAGCTCGCGCAGTTTCTTGGCCGCCGGCGGCGGGTCCACTTTGTAGACGGCGTCGGCGGCTTTGGCGGCGGCCATGTGGTGGGCCTCCGGGCAGACGCCGCAGATGCGGTTGGTGAGCAGCGGCATCTCCTCCACCGGCCGGCCGACGCAGAAGCGCTCGAAGCCGCGCAATTCCGGCACCTGGAAGTAGGTGTTGGCGACATTGCCGTCGTCGTCCAGAAAGATCTCGATCTTGCCGTGGCCTTCGAGACGGGTGATCGGGTCGATGGCGATGCGTTGCATGTCGGAGCTCCTTAATCACCCGCGACCGGGGAGGCCCAGGCCGATTTGCCGCCGCGCAGCAGGGATTTGGCCAGGTTGAAGCGGTAGAACTGCCCGACCGCGTCCGGGAGGCCATCGAGAATGCGCTCGATCTCGGCCGGATCCTGGCTGTCGATGACCGAGGCGAAGGCCGTGATCAGGCGCGCGCCGTAATCCACCACGCCCTCGGCCGGCCCGTAGCAGCCGATGCACTGGGCGCTGACCTTGGGACACAGCGCCCCGCAGCCGCTGCGCGTGGCCGGCCCGTTGCACGGGATGCCCTGCTCCAGCAGACACAGTTGCGGATCAATGCGCTCCACGTCCTGGATGCGCACAAACCGTTTGATAGTTTTAACGTTGCGCTCGCGCGGGCACTCGTCGCAGCAGGTGGACACGCCGGCGCCGATGGTGGCGCCGGCCGGCGGCAGCTCCGCCTCGCCGTGCAGGGCCTTGATCACCAGCTCCACCACCGCCGCGATCTGGTGGCTCTCCGGCGGGCAGCCGGGCATGTAGTAATCCACCTTGACCACCTGATCCAGTGTGCGGACCAGGGGCTGCAAGATTGGGATGTGGATAACGCCCTCCGGCGCGGCGTAATCCATGATCGGCCGGATCTGGGTCGGGTTGTCGGTGGAGATCGTGCTGAAGGCGGTGTCCAGGATGTCCTGCCGGGGGCTGAGGTTGGCCAGGCCCGGCACGCAGCCCTCCGTGGCGCACGACCCGAACGACACCAGAATCTTGGATTTGCGCCGCAGGAGATGGGCCAGATGCTCGTTCTCGGCCGTGCGGATGCCGCCGTTGAACAAGCACAGGGTGATGGCGCCGTCCTCCAGCGCTTCCACGTCCTTGTATTTGGCGTCCATGGCCACCGGCCAGAAGGCCACGTCGAAGTTGGCGTCCACGTCCAGAATCTTCTCGCCGATGTTGAGCACGGCGATTTCGCAGCCGCCGCAGGCCGAGGCCCAGTACATGGCAAACTTGGGTTTCACGTTTGGCGTGCTCATGCCGCTGCCTCCGCGTGTTCGGGCGCGCCGGCTTTATCCCACTGCGGCCAATTGAGCGGCCCCAGCGCCCGGATCTCTTCCACCAACTGGGTGATTTCATGCGCCAGCTTGACGCCCTCGGCGGCGCTGGCCCAGACCAATTTGACGCGCGCCGGCTCGATGCCCAGCCCGCCCAGCGTCTTCCGCAGCAGCAGGTGGCGGCGCAGGGCTTTGTAGTTTTGTTCGATGTAATGGCACTCGCCGGGGTGGCAGCCCGTGATCAGCACGCCGTCCGCGCCGCCGGCCAAGGCCTTCATCACAAAGGTCGGGTCCAACCGGCCCGAGCACATCAACCGGATCAGGCGCACGTTGGGCGGATACTTGACGCGCGCCGTGCCGGCCAGGTCGGCGGCGCGGTAGCTGCACCAGTTGCAGGTGAAGCCGATTATGACGGGTTCAAAGCGTTCGTCGCTCATCACAGCGCTCCTTTAGGCCGCGACCGCCGCCGGCGTCACATTGAGCATCAGCAAGCCCTCGATCTGGGACAGGATCTGCTCGTTGCTAAAGCCGCTGCCGCTGATGGCGCCGGCCGGGCAGGCGGCCACGCACGTGCCGCAGCCCTGGCACAGGGCCGGGTTGACCTCGGACACGCCCCGGTCGGCGTGGAAGAGGATGGCGTTGAACGGGCACAGGTTATTGCAGATGCGGCAGCCCGAGCAGCGGGTCTGGTCCACCGTGGCGCGCACCGGCTCCAGCGCGATCTCCTTTTGCTGGATCTTGCCGAGCACACGGGCGGCGGCCGCCGAGCCTTGCGCCACCGTGCTGGGGATGTCCTTGGGACCGGTGACACAGCCGGCGGCGTAGATGCCCTCGGTCATGGTGGCCACCGGGTCCAGCTTGACGTGTTTCTCAATCATCCAGCCGTCGGCGCTGCAGGCCAGGCCGAACAGGTGCGCGGTCTGCTTGGAGTCGCGGCGCGGCTCCATGCCGGCCGAGAGGATGACCATATCCACCGGGATGCGGCGCTGGCGGCCGGCCAGGGTGTCCTCCACCTGGATAATCAACTGGCCGGCCTCGCCGGGCAGGCGGGCGGCATCGGTCACTTCCGCCACCCGCCCGCGCACGAAGAGCGTGCCTTCCTCCATAACGCGCTGGTAGAACTCGTCGTAGGCCTTGGCCGGCGTCCGCATATCGATATAGAAGTTGTAGACCTGGGCGCCGGTGCGCTCCTTCACCAGATGCGCGAACTTCAGGCTCTGCATGCAGCAGATGGCCGAGCAGTAGTTGTTGTAGTTCTTGTCGCGGCTGCCCACGCAGTGGATGATGCCCACGCTCTTGGGCGCGGTCTGGCCGTCGCGCAGGACGATGGCGCCGTTGGTGGGGCCGGCGGCGTTGCACAGCCGCTCGAACTCCAGGCTGGTGAAGACGTTGGCCAACCGCCCGTAGCCGTACTGCGGGATGCGGCGCGAGTCAAACAGATCGTAGCCGGTGGCCAGGATGATGTTGCCGACCTCCACCGTCACCAACTCGTCCTTCTGGGAGAAGTCGATGGCGTTGGTGGGGCAGAGCTTCTCGCAGGCCCGGCAGGTGCCTTTCTGGAAGAAGGTGCAGTTGGCGGTGTCGATGACCGGATACTTGGGCACCGCCTGGGGGAAGGGGGTGTAGACGGCCTTGCGGTACCCGAGGCCGGCCTCGTAGACCTCGTCCACGACCTTTTTGGGGCATTTCTCCTGGCAGATGCCGCAGCCGGTGCAGAGCGGCTCGTTGATGTAGCGCGCTTTCTTCTTGATGGTGACCACGAAGTTGCCGACGTAGCCCTTGACGTCCACCACTTCGCTCCAGGTGAACAAATTAATCCGGGGGTGGACGCCGGCCTGGACCATGCGCGGGGTCAGGATGCAGGCCGCGCAGTCGAGGGTGGGGAAGGTCTTATCAAACTGGGACATGTGCCCGCCGATGGACGGCTCGCGCTCCACCAGGTGGACCGGGAAGCCGGCGTCGGCGATCTCCAGGGCGGCCTGGATGCCGGCGATGCCGGCGCCGACCACCAGGGTGGCCGGATGGATCGGCACATGCAGCGGCTCCAGCGGCCGGTTCTCGATGACGCGCTCCACGCCGCCGGAGACCATGGCCTTGGCTTTGTCGGTGGCGGCGTGTTTGTCGGTGTGGACCCAGGCGACTTGTTCGCGGATGGAGACCAGCTCGCACAGGTACGGGTTAAGGCCGGCGCGCTGACAGGCGCCGCGGAAGGTGCCTTCATGCAGGTGCGGCGAGCAGGCCGCCACCACCACCCGCGTCAGGCCCAGCTCGTGGATATCCTTCTCGATCAGTTCCTGGCCCAGGCTGGAGCACATGAACTTGTAATCGCGCGCCATCACCACGCCGCGCTGTTCGAGCCGCTGGCCGGCCCAGTCGCGCACTTCGGCCACATCCACGATGCCGGCGATGTTGGTGCCGCAGTGGCAGACGTAGACGCCGATCTTTTCCGCGGGGTCGTCCGGCAGCTGCAGATGAACGGATTGGGACGTCATGTTAGGCCTCCTCGCCGCCCGGCATCCGCGGCATGGGCAAGCCGCCGGCTTTGATGCGCCGCCCCCGGGGCGGCGGCACCTGGTCCACCTCGGCCGGCGGCGCTTCCACGCCGATCTTGGCCAGTGCGGCCGCGGCGCTGACGAACTCCTTGCCGAAACCCAGCGTTTTGGCGTCGAGGCCAAAGGCCAGGCCCATCAACTGCGTGAAGAACAGCGTCGGCACGTGGTAATCCGTCTTGAAGAATTTGTTCATCTCCACCTGATAAGCATCCAGGTTGAGCTGACACATCGGGCAGAGCGCGACCAGCAGATCGGCTTGGTATTGATCCGCGCCGTGCACCAATTGGCGGATCATCTCGTAGGCGGTGGCTTCGCTGATCTGGGTCATGTGTCCGCCGCAGCACCGCGTCTTGAGCGGAAAATCAATGACCGTGGCGCCCAGCGCCTGCATGACCTGCTCCAGCTGCATGGGGTACTCGTGGTTCTGGAAGCGCCGGTCGTAGTCGGGGCGCGGCACCTGACAGCCGTAGTAGGCGGCCACGCGCAGACCCTTGAGCGGCTTCACGACCTGGCTCTTGATTTTGTCCAGGCCGACGTCGTTGATCAGGATATCGAGCAAGTGGCGCACCTGGACGGCGCCGGCCTGGTAGTGCAGGCCGCCGGCCGTCAGGGCCGTGTTCACTTGTTCGGCCAGGTGCTTGTCCTGACGCATGTAGTAATCGGTTTTGGCCAGGTTAAGGTAGCAGGCGCTGCAGCCGGCCACCACGGTCCGGGTGCCGTTGGTTTGCTGGGCGGCCAGGGCCAGGTTGCGGCCCACCAGGGCGTGCGAGGCCAGCAGATGCGTGGCCGCGTACTCGGTGGCGCCGCAGCAGTTCCAATCCCGCACCTCTTCCAGTTGGAGGTCCAGCGCGTTCTGGATCGCCAGCGTGGAGTCAAGATACGGACGCGCGCTGCGCTCCATCGAGCAGCCGGGATAGAAGATGTACTTGGACATCAGGCGGCCTCCTCTAACTGCTTAGCGCGGGCCAAGATCTGCTGCAGCTGCTCCAGCTGCTGGATGCGGTGCGGGGTCAGATCCATGCGGCCCTTGCTCAGCAGCCCCAGACCCAGCGGCGCCATGCCCGGCAGGCTGAAGGGGCGGTGCCGCAGGTTGTGACGGGTGGCCAGGCCAAACTCAAAGCTCCGGCCGTAGGCTTCCACCTGATCGGTGAAGGTCTCCGCCAAGCCGGCGGCCGGGTTGTCGTGGTAGAGCTTGGCCCGGATCGCCAGGTTCTTCAGGGTGTACATCAGGTCGGTGATATGCACCGCCTGGGGGCAGCGCACCGTGCAGTAGTAGCAGGAGACGCAATACCAGGGCGTGTTGCTCTTGAGCACCTCGGCGCGCAGGTCGGCGCGGATCAGGGCGAATAATGCCCGCGGGGTGTGGTCCATATCCGCGCCCGAGGGGCAGGAGCCGCCGCACGTGCCGCATTGGATGCACATTTCCAGGCGCGAGTCGCCCGGGGTGGCGGCGACCACCTCCTCCAGAAAACTGCGCGGGCGCTGCGAGTCAGGGGTCTGGGTTGTCAAAGATCACCTCCGGAGCAGGATCAAATGACGCTCGCCGGTAAAATGGCAACCGCCTCCAGCGCATGAGACAGCGGGAGGCAGTTGAGGATGCCAACGCAGGGCAGAACGCAAAGCTCGTCTGGAAACACCAACGCTGGTCGGACATGAACACCCAAAACACGGTCGGATTTGACTGGGCGGCCTAACGCTTGTTAGATTGATTATGTGGACAGAGAAAGGAGGTTGAGAGTGAGTAATGTCACTATGTTGGCCGACAACCGTAATAAGACAATGCGCTCCACTGAGTCGGATTTTGGCGCTTCAACGTGCTGGTGGGCCGATTTCTTGGGCGGCCCGCAGCCGCAGAGGCCTTGACCGAATTGGGCAAGGGGATTACCGGCTGGCGGGGTGGTCGAGCAGATGCTCGCGCAGCCGGCGGATCGAGTGATCCAGCGTTTGCTCGGCTTCCTGCAGCCGCTGGGCGGTCTCGGGGGCTAAGGCCGTGGAGTGAATGGCGGCCAGCAAGATGCTGACGGCGAACAGCCCTTGCAGGACGTCATCGCTCAACTGTTGGTTGGCGGCGGATAGGGCGCGGGCTTCCGCCAGGATGCGGGCCTGCAGCTCGCTGGTCTCGCGCTCTTCCATCCAGCGGTCCACAAAATTCAAGGTGATAAAGGCCAGGATAGGACCGATGGTGCCGTAAAGGGCCACCTCGGCAATGAGATGTGCGGTGGCGCCGAAACCCTCGTAAATCCACCGCGATGGGCCGGCCTCAAAGACCAGCACCAACAAAAACAGCAGCCCGGGAATCCACCAGCGCAGGCGATGAAGCCAATGCCGCTGAGAGGGACTGGCCGGCTGCGGGGAAGGATAGGAATGGAGGTTGGTGGTGGGGGTAGTCTCTCCGCCCATATGGAGGCTATTAGACCCAAATTAGCGGCGAAATTCATGCATAAAAGTCATGTGTTCGCAGTGACAAGTGTCACTTTTTGCATAGACCGTTTGTAGAAAGCCGACCCTGTACGCCTGAAGATTTGTGAACCAATCCACTTAAAACGAACCGCCGGCCCAATAGGCCGGCGGCGGGCGTTCCATGAGTGCCGCTGACTAGCCGGCCCGGGCCAGCGCGGCGCCGACGATTACTTGCGCTTCGTTGAAGATGGCGCGCAGATGATCCGGCCCGCGGAAGCTCTCAGCGTAGATCTTATAAATATCCTCGGTGCCGGACGGCCGGGCCGCAAACCAGCCCTGCGCCGTGCACACCTTCAATC
>JAGOBN010000160.1 GCA_017999235.1 Anaerolineales bacterium
TATAACTGCGGCTCGGCCGTGGCGGAGGCCAGGGCGGCCGGCTCCAGCTTATAAGCGGGTTGGAAAACGCCCAGCCAGGCCACTTCCGCCTGGGCCGCCACCTCGGCCGCGATCTCCGGGGTCATGCGGACTTTGAAGGCGTAGTCCGGGATGTAATCCAGAACGGCCGCGCCCATTTGCGCGAGATGATCTTTCCAGGCGGCTTGCACCGGCCCGCGAAACTGCACCAGATAGTAGCCCGCCTGGCGGGCGGGGTAGCCGGTAATGGTCAATTCCGGCGCAAGCGAGGGCCTCTGGCTGAGGCCGGGCGTGAACGTGCCGGCGCGCAGATAAATGGGCGCGGATGAAATATCCAACTGGGCCTGGGTCGGGCTGACCTGGCCGGCGAATAAGGGCAGGGCGAACAGCGCGGCGATCAAAAAGAAGTGGGTGAGGCGGACTCGCATCGTCTGGGCTCCAAGAGTTGATGAGGCGGACGGACGATTGACGGCGGCGGCAACCCGATTTACAGCATCAGCCAGGCTCCTTCCAGCGCCTCCCGACTTAATAGACAAAACCAACCCCGCCTCGCAGTCGGCGGCGGGACGTTGGCCAGGGGTGGCGGTTATTAGGGTTGTCTGTCTCTAAATCTAAGTTAGATGAGTGGCAAACGCCAAATTAGCACAGAAGCGGGGCGGAAGTCAACAAAACTCTTTTCGGAGAAGGTTGGATCAGGGGGTGGCCCGGCCCAATAGCGCCGCGATCGGGCGGAAGGTCCGGCGGTGCATTTCGCTCGGCCCCAGTTCCAGCAGGGCGGCGCGGTGGAGGGCGGTGCCGTAGCCTTTGTGCCGGGTGAAGGCATAGCCCGGATACAGCGCGTCGAGCTGCGTCATGAACCGGTCGCGGCTGACCTTGGCGATGATCGAGGCGGCCGCGATGCTCAACGAGACAGAGTCGCCGAAGTTGAGCCGGGTTTGTGGCAGCGGCACGTCGGCGCGCAGATCCACGGCGTCGATCAGCAGCGCCTGTGGTTGGATCGGCAGGATGCTCACCGCGCGCCGCATCGCGACCCGGGTGGCCGGCAGGATGCCGTCTCTGTCGATCTGGCGGGCGCTGGCGCCGCCCATCCCCACGGCCACGGCGGTCTGACGGATCAACAGGTACAAGCGCTCGCGCTGGCGGGCGGTCAACTGTTTGGAGTCGTTGACGCCGGCGTCCAGCAGCGCCGCCAGCTTCTCCGGCTGATCCAGCGGCAGGATGACGGCCGCCGCCATCACCGGGCCGGCCCACGCGCCGCGGCCGGCCTCGTCAATGCCGGCCAGCAGATGATGGCCCTGCCGGTGCAGTGCCTGTTCGAGGGAGAGATCCGGCATGGTTCGGTTGACGATCAGGCCGCCGGCCGCCGGCCGTACAACCCGCGCGCCCAGTTGCGGCGGATGATCAGGATATCCCGCAGCATCCGCAGCGGATCGAGGATCGGATGGACGCGGCTTTCCGAGCGGTAGTACCAGTCCACCGGCACTTCGATGATCTTGTAGCCGCGCTGGCGGGCGATGAACAGCGCCTCCACATCGAAGCTCATGCCGTCAAAGACCTGCACCCGGAAGAGATCCTCGGCGGCGGCGGCGCTGAAGAGCTTGAACCCGCACTGGGTGTCTTCAAAGCCGGGCAGCGCGAACCAGCTGACCAGGCTGCTGAAGACCCGGCCTTGAATGTGCCGGTAGGCCGGCTCATTGAAGCGGCGCGCTCCGGGCGCCTCGCGCGAGCCGATGGCGATATCGTAGCCCTCCAGGCGCGGGGGCAGGAACTTGGCCAGCTCTTCGATCGGCATGGAGAGGTCCACATCCGCGAAGAACCGATACGCGCCGCGCGCCGCCAGCATGCCGGTGCGGACCGCCAGCCCTTTGCCGCGGCCGCCTTCGCGCAGGACGCGCACGCGCGGATGGTCGGCCGCGAAGGCCTCGGCCACCACCGCCGTCAGATCCTGGCTGCCATTCTCCACGACCAGGATCTCGCTGAGGTAAGGCTGCTTGTCGAGATAGGCGTTGGCGGCGGCCAGGCTGGGCGGCAGACGGTGCTCTTCGTTGTGGGCAGGAAAGATCAGCGACAGAAAGACAGACATGGTGTGGCGACCAGGGCCGGCGGCCGAGCAGTGCGTTAGGCGTCGGTCAACAACCCGAGAATGTAGTCATCCGAGACGGTGCGGCTGGCCTGTACGGCGCGGCGTTTGGCCAGCATCCGCGGCAGGCCCAGCAGGCCCGCCCACTGCCCGCGCAGGCGGGCGCGGGCCGCGGCGCCGCGCCAGGCGCGCAGCGCCGCCAGCGTGATCCGCACTTGGCCGGCGATGATCTTCAGGCCGTGCCGGCGCCAGACACAGCCCGGCACATCCTTGGCCAGCAGATACAGGAAGTTGCGCCCGTCATGAAAGCTGGCCGTCACGCCGCCGCCGCTGGCCGAAAGTTTATGATACACCACCGCCCGGGGCGCATACACCGCCGGCCAGCCGGCCAATTGGGCGCGCCAGGCCAGGTCCACATCCTCGCAGGAAAAGAAGAAGTCGTCGTCCAATAACCCGACTTGATCGAGCAGGGTCCGCCGGTACACGGCGCTGCCGCCGTTGGCCGAGAACACCGGCCCCTCTGGATATTGGCCGTGGTCGGTCTCCCAGACCCCGCGGTTGCCGGGCGTGCCGTCGGTCTTGAAGAGGTCGCCGGCGGTGTGCAGAATATCGCGCCGGTCAAAGAGCAGCATCTTGGACGCGATCAAGCCGGCGCGCGGGTGGCGCTCAAAGGCGGCCAGCACTTCGCGCAGCCAGTCCGGATGTGCTTCGGTGTCGTTGTTGAGCAGCGCGAGAAAATCGCCGTGCGCCGCGCGCAGGCCGGCGTTGCAAGCGCCGGTGAAACCCAGGTTGCGGCCCAGCGCCAGCACCCGCACTTCCGGAAACTCACGCGCCAGCAAGTCCAGCGAGCCATCGGTCGAGCCGTTGTCGGCGATGAGGACCTCGAAGCCGCGCTCCGTCTGCGCGCGCAGCGCCGTCAGGCAGACCGGCAGATGGGCGGCCCCGTTCCAGTTGGGGATGATGACGGAGACCCGCATACGACGGTGCGCGCCGGCCGGCGGCCGGCCCGGTTAGGCTTTCAGAAATTCAGCCAGGGCGGCCTGCCAGGGGCGCAGGGTAATCCCCAGCGCGGCGGCGGCCTGATTGGCCAGCGGCGAGAACTTGGGCGGCGTGGACGGACGCGGATAATCGGCCAGGGTGATGGCGTCGACGGGGATGTGGGCGCGCCCGCTGGTATCCAGGATGTGCCGGGCGTAGTCATAGCGCGAACAATAGCCAGCATTGGTGAGATGGTAGATGCCGAAGCGGCCCGAGCCCACCAGCTGCACGATGCCGTCGGCCAGGTCATCCACAAACGTGGGGTTGGCGATCTCATCGGTGACCACGCTCAGCCGGCCTTTTTCATCGGCCAATTGCAGGATGCGATGGACAAAGTTGCGGCCGCCGCGCCCGGTCAGCCAGGAGGTGCGGATGATAAAAAACTGGCGGGTGAGCTGGGCGGTGAACCACTCGCCGGCCCGCTTGGAGGCCGCGTAGGGATTGAGGGGATTGGGGGTGTCGAACTCCAGATAGGGCGCGCCTTTGGTCCCGTCAAAGACCTCGTTGGTGCTGATGTAGACCAGGGCCGCGCCGGCGCGCGCCGCGGCCAGGGCCACGTTCTGCGTTCCCAGGCCGTTGGCGTGATAAGCGGCCTGCGGGTCGCGGGCCGCGCCGTCCACATCGGTCATGGCCGCGCAGTGGACAATCACCTCCGGGCGCTGCTCGGCCACGATCGATTCAATGGCGCCGGCCTCGGTGATGTTCACCTCGGGCAGGTCCACGCCCGTGGCCGAGGGCCAACGCGCCTGCAGCGCGCGGCCAAGTTGTCCCTTGTGTCCGGTGATGAGGATGCGCACGAGTTATCTCCTGGGTTCGCGCGCCATTATAGCTGAAGGGCCGGGGCCTCAGGGCGTGGTGGCGATCAGATAGATGAAGGTTGAGAACAAGCAGCAATTGCCCAGGACGGCCAGGCCCAGCACCAGCAGCTGCTGGCCGGTCAGGGCGCCCAAGCGGGGGTAGCGGCGGCTGAGCCAGGCTGGTCCGCCGGCTGGGCGCGGCGCGGCGGCGCTGGGCGCCGGGGGCTTGGTCCGGCCGGTGAGCACGTTCACGGCCTCGGGCACCGCCAGCGGGGCGGCCGGCGCGTGCTGCGGCATCACGTCCCGCACAAATTCGGCGATCTCGTCCACAAAGAGGACGATGTCCAGTCCGGGGATGGCGAAATCACGCGGGGCGTTGGGCGTGGTGACGATGAGGGCCTGACGGGCGCCAAACCCGGCCGGCCCCAAATGCGCCTGGATCTCGGCCAGCCGGCTGCGGGCTTGGCTGGCGATGGTGCTGAACGGGACCGGCTGGACGCTTTGTTTGGTGTAATCCCAGTGCATCCACACGCCGGCGTTGTTCACCAGGCTGGCCAGGGTCAGCTGCTCCAGGTGCCAGATGCCCTCCGGCCCCACCAGCACCAGGCCGAGCTTGTCGGTGGCCTCTGGCAGGGTGAGATGGCGCAGCATCACATGCTGGTCGTCCAGCACTTTGCCAAAGTGCGCCAGGACTAGGTCTTCGCCGGCTTTTTCCCGGCCGCCGCGCAGAAATTCGGTGAGCCCGCTGGGGACGACGTCTATGATCCGCATGCCCGCCACTATAAGCCGATCAACCAAAAAAGCAACTGGTTTAAACCAGGCCGCCGGCCCAATAAGTTGGCAAGAGTTGGGCGGTGCGCGCCAGGGCGGCGGTGCGGTAGGCCGCCAGCCGGTCGGCCGGGACGCGCGCAAAGACGCGGGCCTGCATCGCCTCTGGCGAGCTGACCAGGGCGTGGAAGGCCGCCGGCTCCACCCCCATGCGCTCGGCAAAGACCGTGACCGTGGCGGATTGGCCGTCGGCATGCAGCTGGTGGGCCACTTGGTCGCGCCAGGTGGATAAGTGCCGGTCCTCGACAAACGGCAGCCAGGCGGCCGGCCGGGCGTCGGCCAGCGCCGTGCCGGTGCCGGCCGGCAGCGCCGGTTGATCGGCGGCATCCCAATGGGCGCGTAAGGCGTTGTGGAGATAGACGCGCTCGGCGAACGTCGCCCAGCGCTGGGCCGGCCCAAACACCGGCTCGAAGATCTCGCGCACCCAGGCGACGTCGAATTCCAGGTGGGCCAGGTAGCCGGCCAGGAACGCGGCCTGGGCGGGCGGCAGCCGCCGCGGCGCGGCCAGCTGGGGGTGCTGGCGCAGCAGCGCGGCCTGGGCCGGCGGGGAGGCCGCCAGCGGGACGGTGAAGAAGTGCGTGGCCTCGCGCGGCTGGCCGGAGACCGTTTGCACATCCGGCGCGATGTTGCCCAGCAGGAAGGCCGGCCACTCGGCCGCCAGCGCCTGGCGCAGGGCGGGCGGCAGGTGCGGCTGTAAATCGCAGGCGATCCGCAGGTGATTAAAGGGCGTGGGCATGGTTAGAAACCGGCGGCGGCACGGCGCGTATGAATAGGCGGGGGGAGTATAATCAATTTTGAGGTCACCATGCGAACACAGTTGCGAATTTGGGCGAGCCTGGGGTTGTTGATCGGGGTGTGCGGTGTGGCGCTGAGCGGCGCGCGCGCGGCCGGCGATCGGGCGCTGCGCCTGGAACTGGATGGCCCGCTGACGCCGCCCATGCTCACCTACCTCGAGCGCGGCCTGGCCCAGGCGCAAGCCGAAGACGCGCCGCTGCTCATCTTGCAGCTCAACACTCCCGGCGGTCAACTGGATTTAATGGAACAGATGGTGGCCGCGCTCCGCAACAGCGCGACGCCGGTGGTGGTGTATGTGGCGCCGCGTGGCGCGCTGGCCGGCAGCGCCGGCACGCTCATCACGCTGGCCGGCCACGTGGCCGCCATGGCGCCGGAGACCGCCATCGGCGCGGCCAGCCCGGTCGGCGGCCAGGGTGAGAATCTCGAAACCACGCTGGAAGCCAAGCAAAAAGAAGTCACCATGGCGCTGGCCCGGTCGCTGGCGGATCGGCGCGGGCCGGCGGCGGTGGCGCTGGCGCAGGCCACTATCGAGAGCGCCCAGGCCGTCACCGCCGTCGAAGCGCTCCAGGTGCGTTTGATCGACGTGATTGCCGCCGATGTGCCGGATCTGTTGCGGCAGCTGGATGAGTTCCCCATCGAGGTCAAAGGCCAGCCGCGCGTTTTGCTGACCAGCGGCCTGAGCGTGGCGGACCTGCCGATGACCTGGGTGGAGCTGGTGCTGACCATGCTCACCAACCCCAACTTGGCTTTCTTTCTGCTGTCGTTGGGGGGGCTGCTGGTGTGGGTGGAACTACAGGCGCCGGGAGGCTGGGTGGCCGGCTTCCTGGGCGCGGTCAGTCTGGCGCTGGCGTTTTACGGCCTGGGCGTTTTATCCGTCAACTGGTTCGGCCTGATCTTTATCATCATCGCGTTTGTGCTGTTTGGCATGGATGTGTACGCGCCCACGCACGGCGGGTTGACGCTGGCCGGGGCCGGCGCGCTGATCGTCGGCGGGCTGGTGCTGTTTAACTCGCCCGGCTCGCTGCCGTTCTTTCGCGTGAATGTGCCGCTGGTCATCGGCACCGCGGTCGTGCTGGCCGGGCTGATGGTCGGCGTCTTGGCCTATGCGCTGCGCAGCATCCGCGGGCCGGCGCTGCTCGGAACGCAGGCGTTGGTGGGACAGGCCGGCGAGATGCGGACCGCCGGCGCCGCGCAAGTGGCCGGCGAACTCTGGACGGTGGAGGCCGAGGGCGGGCCGCTCCAGGCCGGCGACGCCGTGGAAGTGGTGGCCGTGCGCGGCCTGCGTTTGCGCGTCCGGAAGAAGTAACGCTAACTTTTGGGGCAAGGTCGGCTTGCTCCAGCACAGGAGAAACCTGGCATGTCCGTCTCCCCTCAATATGGCTTGATGATGCGGAAAGGCCCGCTGCTCGGCAAGAAGTACGAGTTATCCAAGGCGCTGTTAACCATCGGCCGGGAAGTTAAGAATGACATCGTCATCAACGACTCGGAAGTCTCGCGCCAGCACGTGCGCTTGACCGAGCAGGCCGGCGGCTATTGGGTGGAGGATCTGGCCAGCACCAACGGCGCTTTTATCAACGGCCAGCGTTTGAGCGGGCCGGTGGCGCTGCGGCCGGGCGATATTGTGGGGCTGGGCAGCACGGTGGAATTGGAGTACGGCCGCTGGGAGGCGGGGCAGGCTACGTTTGTCGCCAGCCCGGCTGCGGCGCCGGAGCCGCTGCCGCCCTTGCCGGTTAATCCGCCGCTGGATCCGCCGGCTTTCTCCCTGCCCCCCGTGACGCCGCCGGCGCCGGCGCCGGTGTGGGCGTCCGCTTTGCCGCCCGTCTCCGCGCCGGCCCCCGGCGGCTTTCAGATAAAGCCGTGGATGTGGGCGGTGGGGATCGGCTGTGCCGTACTTGCGGCGTGTGTGTGCGTGGTCGCGGTGGCGGCGGTCCTGTTCATGATGCCGGCCGGCGGGAGCTTTGGACCGTGAGCCGGAGATGACCACCAGTTATGCGCGGGCCAGCTCCAGCCAGGAGCCGGCCCGTTTTATTTCCGCCTAAGCTTTGGCGACGTGCTCGGCGAAGTAGCGCCCCCAGTGCGGGCGCCGGCCGTCCACGTCCGTAAAGCCGTACTCGTCTGAAAGTCCCCAGGAGCTGTATACCCCGCCGGCCTTGGCGGCGACGTGCGGATCGGCGGCCAGGGCCGCCACCGCCCGGCCCACAAAGTACGGCGTCTCCGAGGCGATGAAGTGCGGGTCGCGCTGGGCGCCGGCGGGCCAGTTGGCCTCCGTCACCCCAAACAGGTCCAGCATCGCCTCCGACCGCAGAAACCCCGGCGTCACCGCCAGCGCGGTCACGCCGTGCGGGCGCAGCTCCTCCGCCATCCCCAGCGCCAGCCGGATCACCGAGGCTTTGGCCAGGTCGTAAAACAAGTTGCCGCGATAGGCCGG
>JAGOBN010000161.1 GCA_017999235.1 Anaerolineales bacterium
GAATATGCTTGCGTGGCATGGGTGATCTCGTTGAATGCGGTGGGCGGTGGAAGTGGCGTTGATTGTACCAGCCGGCTCCTCAGCCGGTGAGTATAATGCCGGCTAGGCTGGCCGCCGGCGAGCTGGCCGCGCTGCTGCTGGCGGCCCATGCATATTTGCGCGGCCGCCCCGGAGACCCCTGTGCCATGACCAAAATCACGTTTCTCGGCGCCGGCAGCACCGTCTTCGCCAAAAACCTGCTGGGCGATATCTTCAGCTTCCCGGAGTTCGCGGACGCGCACATTCACCTGATGGACATCGACCCGGAACGCCTGCGCACCTCCGAGATTGTGGCGCACAAGGTGGCGGAGTTCTTCGGCGCCCGCCCGAAGATTGAGACCACCCTGAACCGCCGGCAGGCGCTGGACGGCGCCGATTACGCCCTGAGCATGTTTCAGGTGGGCGGCTACAAGCCCGGCACGGTCATCGACTTTGAAATCCCCAAGCAATACGGCCTGCGCCAGACCATCGCGGACACGCTCGGCATCGGCGGCATCATGCGCGCCCTGCGTACCATCCCGGTCTTCCTGGACACGGTTCAGGAGATGGAAGCCGTCTGCCCGGACGTGACCTTCCTGCAATACGTGAACCCGATGGCCATGAACTGCTGGGCCATCAACCGCGTTTCCAAGATCAAGACCGTGGGCCTGTGCCACAGCGTCCAGGGCACGGCCGAACAGCTGGCGCGGGATCTAGGCCTGCCGGCGGAGGAGCTCAATTACCTCTGCGCCGGCATTAACCACCTCGCCTTCTATCTGCGCTTGGAGCATCAGGGCCAGGATCTCTACCCACGCCTGCGCGAGGTGGCCCGGGCCGGCGCCTTTGGCCGGCGTTACCGCCAGCTGGCGGACAAGGTCCGCTACGAGCTGTTCCAGCGCATCGGCTACTTTGTCACCGAATCCAGTGAGCATTTCAGCGAGTACGGGCCGTGGTTCATCAAACGCGGCCGGCCGGACCTGATCGAACAGTTTGAGATCCCGTTGGATGAGTACCTGGACCGGTGTGAGGCCAATATCGCCGAGTGGGAGGCGCTGCGCGCCCGCTTTGAGCGCGGCGACCTGGAGCTGACGCACCAGCGCAGCCACGAGTACGGGGCGCTGATCATCCACAGCCAGGAGACGGGCACGCCGCGCGTGGTGTATGGCAACGTGGCCAACCACGGGCTGATCGATAACCTGCCGGCCGGCTGCACGGTGGAGGTGCCCTGTCTGGTGGACCAGAACGGCCTGCAGCCCACGCGCATCGGCGCGCTGCCCCCGCATCTGGCCGCTATCATGCAGACCAATATCAACGTGCAGGCGCTGACGGTGGAAGCGGCGCTGACGCGCAAGCGCGCACATATCTACCACGCCGCCATGCTGGACCCGCACACCGCGGCCGAGCTGAGCCTGGACCAGATCTGGGCCATGGTGGACGAACTGATCGCCGCGCATGGAACGATGCTGCCGGACTACCAGTGACGAGTGGTTAGTGGGCAGTGGGAAGTGGGAAGTGGGAAGTGGACAGTGGGCAGTGGTGAGCGGCCTGATCACTGATCACTGAACACTCACCACTCACCAATCGCCACTGATCACTCACCACTAATTCTCAACATGATTGATTTCAATTCCAAGACGCGCACGTTCAACCTGAATTTAGAGACCAGCTTTTACGCTTTCCAGGTGGACGCCGCCGGCCGGCTGATGCACTTGGGCTGGGGGCCGCGTCCGGCCGGCGCCGCCGCCGGCGCCGGCGTGGCCGGCGCGGCGGTCTACCTCAACTACGAGACGCCCGCCAGCTTCCTGGTGCAATGCCAGCCGTATGAACTGCCCACCTTTGGCGATATCGCGCTCTATGAGCCGGCGCTCAAGGCCAGTTTTCCGGCCCTCGGCCAGCCGCTGGCCGCCGGCGAAGCCCCGTACCTGCCCATCCGCGATCTGCGCCTGCGCTACGTCAGCCACACGGTGGTGACCGACGCCGCGCCCGGCCTGGCCCCGGCGCACGGTCTGCCGGTCCGGAACCCGGCCCCGCGCGAGACCTTGCGGGTGCTGTTGGCCGACCCCGTCCAGGCTTTCCAGGTGACGGCCTGTTACCGCCTGACCCCCGAACACGATATCCTGGAGCGCTGGCTGGAGCTGGAGAATCACGGCCCGGCGCCGGTGACGCTGGAGATCTGTGCCTCCGCCTCACTGTATTTGCCGGCGGGGACCACCGAACTGACGTATGTCACCGGGACGTGGGCGCGCGAGTTCACGACCCAGCGCGAGCGCCTGGCGCCCGGCCTGAAGGTTATCGAGAGCCGCAGCCTGCAGACCAGCCATGTCAGCAATCCCTTCTTCCTGCTTAACCGGCCGGGCCAGGCCTGGGAGGAGACGGGCGCGGTGTACTTTGGCGCGCTGGCCTACAGCGGCAGTTGGCGTCTGGCCTTTGAACAGCTGCCCACCCACGCGGTGCGCGTCCACGGCGGCTACAACCCCGCCGATGACCGGCTGGTGCTGGCGCCCGGCGAACGGCAGGTGACGCCGGCCTTCGTCACGGGCGTCAGCGCGGACGGCTGGGGCGGCGCCAGCCGGCGCCTGCACGCCTTCACCCAGGAACGGGTCCTGCCGGCCCCGGAGCGCGCCCCGCTGCGCCCGGTGCTCTATAACAGCTGGGAAGCCACCTACTTCAACCTGAGCTACGCCGGCCAGGCGGAGCTGGCGCGCCAGGCGGCCGCCATCGGGGTGGAATTGTTCTGCGTGGACGACGGCTGGTTTGGGGCGCGCCGCAGCGACGCGGCCGGCCTGGGGGATTGGACCGTGCGCGCGGACGTGTTCCCGGACGGGCTGGAGCCGCTGGTCCAGGAGGTCCACCGGCTGGGGATGAAGTTCGGTCTGTGGGTAGAGCCGGAGATGGTCAACCCGGATTCGGACCTGTACCGCGCGCACCCGGACTGGGTGCTGCACTTTCCCGGCCGGCCGCGCACCGAGGCGCGCCGCCAGCTCATCCTGGATTTCGGCCGGCCGGAGGTGGTGGAGCATATCTTTACCGTGCTGGACGCGCTGGTGGTCCGTTACCAGATCGCGTTCTTCAAATGGGATATGAACCGCCTGGCCACCGAGCCGGGCTCGGCCGCCGGGCAGGCCATCTGGCGCCAGCATGTGGCCGGCGTCTACACCATCATGGACCGCCTGCGCCGGCAGCATCCCGGCCTGGATATCCAAAGCTGTTCCGGCGGCGGCGGACGCATTGACCTGGGCATCCTGGGGCGCACCGATCAGGTCTGGGTGAGCGACAACACCGACGCGCTGGACCGGCTCCGGATCCAGGAGGGTTTCAGCCTGGCTTATCCGGCGCGGACCATGGAAGCCTGGGTGACGCACGAGCGCAATCATGTCACCCACCGCGTGACCACCCTGGGCCTGCGCTTCGATGTGGCCATGCGCGGGGCGCTGGGGATCGGGTCCAGCCTGCACGAGTTGAGCGCGGCGGAGTTGGCCGAGTACGCCCGCTACATCGCCTTCTATAAGCGTCTGCGGCCGGTCATCCAGACCGGACGACTCTACCGGCTCCAGCGGCTGGAGGAAAGCGACGCTTCCGTGATTGAGTATGTCCTGCCGGATGGCCGCGAAGCCGTCGTGTCCGTGGCGCTGCGTGACCAGCCGGTCGGCCGGCTGCGCCCGCCGGCGCCGCTCCGGGGCTTGAACGCCCAGGCCGTCTACCAGGTCTTGGATCGTTTCGAGCGCGAGGTTCACCGCGCCACCGGCTACGAGCTGATGACTCTGGGCCTGCCCGCCGAAGCGCGGGCAGACCCGAACGATGACCATCTGAGCGAGCCGCCGGGCTACAGCCGCACCCTTCATCTCAGGCAGGTTGATCATGTTTGATCCCACCCAACATCCGCACCGCCGCCACAACCCGCTCACGGGGGAATGGGTCCTGGTCTCCCCGCACCGCACCAAGCGCCCCTGGCAGGGGCAGGTGGAGAAGCCTAATCTGGATCAGCGGCCGGCGCACGATCCCCAGTGCTACCTGTGCCCGGGCAACACGCGCGCCGGCGGCCTGGCCAACCCGGCCTACACCGAGACCTTTGTCTTCACCAACGACTTCGCGGCTTTGCTGCCGGACGCGCCGGAAGAGACCGTGGCGCCGCACCCGCTGCTGCGCGCCGAAGGCGAACGGGGCACGTCGCGCGTGATTTGTTTTTCGCCGCGCCATGACCTGCATCTGGCCCGCCTGCCGGCCGCGGCCCTGCGGCCGGTGGTGGATGTCTGGGCCGCGCAGATTGAAGAGCTGGGCCGGCAGTATCGCTGGGTGCAGCTCTTTGAGAACCGCGGCGAGGCGATGGGGGCCTCCAACCCGCACCCGCACGGCCAGGTGTGGGCCGGCAGCGCGCTGCCCAATGAGATCGTCAAAGAGCGGCGCACGCAGCAGGCCTATCTGGGCGAGCACGGCCGGCCCCTGCTGCTGGATTACGCCCGGCTGGAAGCCGAGCGCGGCGAGCGCGTGGTGGTGGAGAACGCGGACTGGCTGGCCGTGGTCCCGTATTGGGCCGTCTGGCCGTTTGAGACGCTGCTGCTGCCGCGCCGGCCGGTCCGGCGGCTGCCGGAGCTGACCAGCGGCGAGCGCGACAGTCTGGCGCAGATCATCCAGCGGCTGTTGATCCGCTACGACAATGTGTTCGAGACGTCTTTCCCGTACTCGATGGGCTGGCACGGCGCGCCGACCGACGGCGGCGAGCACCCCGGCTGGCAGCTGCACGCCCACTACTATCCGCCGCTTCTGCGCTCGGCCAGCGTGCGGAAGTTCATCGTTGGGTATGAGATGCTGGCCGAAGTCCAGCGGGATCTGACGGCCGAGCAGGCCGCCGCGCGGCTGCGGGGCCTGTCCGACCAACACTACCGGGAGCGAGCCGCGGCCTGAGCTTAAAGAGCGCGGCCGGCCCTGGCGGCTCTTGAGCCTGGCCGGCGGGGTGGTGAACGCCTGGGGCAGGGTGTGGTTCAACTCACTGTCGGCGGCGCGGGCGGGTGGCCGGCGTTGTGGCCGGAGACCAGCCTGCGGTAAGATTGCGCCGAGCCAAACCACCCGCCACCGTAAGGAGCGCGCCATTTCCACCTCGCCGGTTCCCACCCCGCCCCCTGACCGTGCCCAATCGTTTGAGATCGGGCTGTATTCCTTTGCGGAGCTGACGCCCGACCCCGCGACCGGGGAACTCATCAGCCCGGCCGAGCGCCTGCGCAACCTGGTGGAAACCGTCGAACTGGCGGACCAGGTGGGCTTGGATGTCTTCGGGCTGGGCGAGCACCATCGCCCGGACTTTGTGGCCTCGGCGCCGGCCGTCATCCTGGCCGCCCTCGCGGCGCGGACCAAAAACATTCGGCTGACCAGCGCGGTGACGGTGCTCAGCTCGGATGACCCGGTGCGGGTCTTCCAGAATTACGCCACGCTGGACCTGCTCTCCAACGGCCGGGCTGAGATCATGGCCGGCCGCGGGTCGTTCCTCGAGTCCTTCCCGCTCTTTGGGTATGACCTCCACGATTACGACGAGCTCTTCGCCGAGAAGCTGGAACTGCTGCTGCTCCTGCGGGAGGCGGAGGCGGTCACCTGGTCCGGCCGGCACCGGCCGGCCCTGAACGGCCAGGGCGTCTATCCGCGCCCGGTGCAGGCGCCGCTGCCGGTCTGGGTGGCGGTGGGCGGCACGCCCCAGTCCGTGGTGCGCGCCGGCATGCTGGGTCTGCCGCTGGCGCTGGCCATCATCGGCGGCCGGCCGGAGCAGTTTGTGCCGCTGGCCAACCTCTACCGCGAAGCGGGGCGGCGGGCCGGCCATCCCCCGGCGCGGCTGGCGCTGAGCATCAACTCGCACGGCTTTATTGGCGATGACTCCCAGCAGGCCGCCGACGACTACTTCCCGACCTTCATGGCCGTCATGTCCAAGATCGGGCGCGAGCGCGGCTGGCCCCCCATCACGCGCCAGCAATTCGAGGCCTCCCGCACCCTGCGGGGTTCGGATTTTGTCGGCAGCCCGGATGCCGTCATCGAGAAGATCCTGTTTCAGCATCAGCTCTTCGGCCACCAGCGCCTGCTGCTGCAGTTGGGCGTGGGGACGATCGCGCATACTAAGATGATGCGGGCCGTGGAGTTGTTGGGGACGCGCGTGGCGCCCGTCGT
Organism: Anaerolineales bacterium; assembly: GCA_017999235.1. The sequence goes on from JAGOBN010000161.1 coordinate 6,166, forward strand.
CCGCGCGGAGATCCAGCGCCGCGCCGCCTAGCGCGGCCGGCCTCCCAGCCCGGCGGCGCCGGCCCGCGCTGAACCGCTCGGTTGGTTTTTAATCAACCCAGATCGAGCCAGCGGATAGTCATAAAGACGGCTGGACGATTAAGTCTTGGCCGTGGTCTCGCGCCCCCTGATTTCTTCGATTGTTCTCATCTAGCTCATCCTTGACACGGAGAAGTTTGGGTTTATAAATAATTCCGCTTAATTATTTGGGATGATGAATGATGCAGTCAACCGAATTGTTTCTGCCGATCCTGCAACGCTGGGCCGAGATTGCCATGCGGCGCTCGATGCGCGGCTTTGTGCTGCACTCCAAAGAGCTGGGCGTCTCCATCGCTCAGCTCAGCGCCCTGATGCGGATGTACCGCCAGGGCGCGTCAACGGTTTCTGCCGTGGGCGAAGACCTGGGGATCAGCAATGCCGCCGCCAGCCAGTTGTTGGAACGGCTGGTGCAGCACGGGCTTATCTCGCGTTTGGAAGACCCGCACGACCGGCGCGCCAAACAGATTGAAATCCTGCCCAAGGGCCGGCAAGTGCTGGAGGCCAGTCTGAAAGCGCGCCAGCATTGGCTGGAAGACCTGGCGGCCACGCTCTCGCCCGGTGAACAGGCGCAGGTGGCCGCCGCCTTGCAGATCCTGATCGAACGGGCCGCCCAGCTCGATCCCCTGCCGCCGCCCGCTCCGGGACGAGAAAACCTCCCGTAATTCTGCCCGCTGTTCGTCCGCGCTATCCCATTCACCAGAAAGCTCCGCTGCAATGCTGCGTCTTGCCAAATACACCAAACCCTACCTGGGGATGATCTTGCTGGCCATTGTCCTGCTGTTCGCTCAGGCGAACTTTGACCTGGCCCTGCCGGATTACCTTTCCCGGATCGTCAACACCGGCATTCAGCAGGGCGGCGTGGAAAACGCCGTGCCGGCCGCCCTCCGCCAGAGCGCCCTGGACCGGCTGCTGATCTTCATGAACGCCGCCGACCGGACCGCGGTGCTGGACGCCTATACCCTGGTCGATCAGAACGCCGCCGACTATGACCAATACCGGCAAAAATACCCCGGCCTGGCCGCTGAAGCGGTCTATGTCCTGAAGCCTGGTAATCCGGCCCCGAGCGATCACCTCAATCTGGTCATGGCCAAGGCATTGTTGGCCGTTTCCGGGCTGGAAGAAGCCCTGGCCGACCCGGCGCGGGCCGCGCAAATGAGCGCCGGCCTGGGGTTTGATCTGTCCCAGCTGCCCGCCGGGATGGATCTCTTCGCCCTGTTGAAACAGGCGCCGGCCGACCGGCTGGAGGCTCTGACCAGCGCGCTCAATGCGAAGTTCGCGGCGTTGGGCGACAAAATGATCATCCAGGCCGCGGCCAAGCCCATCCGGGCCGAATATCAGGCGCTGGGTCTGGACACCGACCGGCTGCAGAACGACTATCTCCTGGCCACCGGCGGCTGGATGATCCTGCTGACCCTGCTCTCCGTGGCCTGCACCATCGCCGTCAGCTACCTATCCGCGCAGACGGCGGCCGGCCTGGCCCGTGACCTGCGCCGGGCGGTCTTCCAAAAGGTTGAGAGCTTCTCCAGCGGCGAGTTCGACAGCTTCTCCACCGCCTCGCTGATCACGCGCACCACCAACGACATCACCCAAGTGCAGATGGTGGTCATGCTGATCATCCGCATGGTCTTCTACGCCCCGCTCATGGGCATCGGCGGGATCATCCATGTGGTGGGCGAGGACGCGGCCATGTCCTGGCTGATCGGCGTGGCGGTGCTG
>JAGOBN010000162.1 GCA_017999235.1 Anaerolineales bacterium
TAATAGCCCTTCATCACCACATTGCCGCGCACCACGATCTCCCCCAGCGTTTGCCCATCGTGCGGCACTTCGTTCCCGGCGTCATCCACCACCCGCAGCTCGCCGGAGGTAAGCAGCTCCACACCCTGGCGCGCCTTGATGATCGCGCGCTCGCGCGGCGACAGGCGGGCGTGCTCGGGGCGCGGCTCGCAGATGGTGATAAACGGCGCGGTCTCGGTCAGCCCATAGACCTGCGTTAGTTCCCAGCCCAGCTCGCCCTCAATGCGCTCGATGGTGGCGGCGGCCGGCGGCGCCCCGGCCGTAAACAGCCGCACCCCGCGCGGCGCCTGGCGGCGCAAGTCCTCGGGCGCGTTGGCGATGCTGATCAGCACCGTTGGGGCGGCGCAGAACAGGCTGATCCGCTCGCCGGCCATCAGTTCAAACACCGTCCGCGGCTCCACGCGGCGCACGCACACATGCGTGGCGCCGGCGGCCGTCACAATCCACACAAACGTCCAGCCGTTGGCGTGGAACATCGGCAGGGTCCACAGGTAACGGTCCTTGGGTGAGAGCGGACCGTGGATCAGCGTCCCCACGATGTTCAGGTAGGCGTTGCGGTGCGTGATCATCACGCCTTTGGGGCGCGCGGTGGTGCCGCTGGTGTAGTTGATGGAGAGCAGGTCGCCCTCGGCAATGGCCGGCCGCGTGAAGGCCGGCGGCGCGGCCGCCAGCACGGTCTCGTAATCCAGCCAGCCGGCCCGCGCCCCTTCCAGCGCCACAAACTGCTCCACCTGGGGCAGTTGGCCGCGCAGGCCGTCCACGGCCGCCAGGTAATCGCTGTGGACGCACACCACGCGCGCGCCGCTGTGGTTGAGGATGTAGGCGAAGTCATCGGCCGTCAGCCGGTAGTTGATCGGCACGACCACGGCCCCGATCTGCGGGACGGCGTAGAACGATTCGAGCTGGGCATGGGTGTTGGGGGCAATGTAGGCGACGCGGTCGCCGGGCTGAACGCCCAGCCCCTGCAGGGCCGCCGACCAGCGGTCACAGCGCTCAAAGAACTGCGCGTACGTGAGCCGCAGCTCGCCGTCCACCACGGCCTCCCGGTCGGCGTACAAACGGCGCGCCCGGCGCGCAAATTCCAGCGGCGTCAACGGGATTTCCATGCGGGCCTCACTGTGTGGAAAGGAGTCCGGCGGGTCGGGCGGCCGGTCGTTATCAAAAGCAGTTTAGGAATTGCGCGGGGCGTGTCAACTTTATCCTTTTCGTCACAAGCTCAGGCCGGCGTTCCCTGCGCCAGCCAGCCGATGATCTGGCGCAGGGCCGCATACGCGCGGAGGCGGGCCGCGTCGGTGCCGGCCGCCTCCGCCTGCGCGAGCTGGTCCTGCATCTGCCGCAGCACGATGGGCGTCATCGCCAGCAGGGCGTCCGAGCCGGAGGCCGCGTACTTCACCAGCACATAGCGCACCAGACACGGCACCGGGATGCCGGTGTCCTGGCTGAGGACCTCCAGCGTCGGCACGGGATCATGGACCGTGTAGGCGGCCACCTCGGCCTTGAAGTTGGCGTGCCGGTCGTCCGGCGCCCAGGTGTCACGATATGGGATCAGGTCCATCGCGTCCGCCTCCCGCGTCTAATCGGTCAGCGTGGCCGGAAAGCCCGGCGCGCGCAGGTCCGTCCCCACGGCGTCCTCGAGCAGCTTCACCACCTGCGATGACCAGGCTCCGCCCCCATACTGGGCGCGGGCGCGGACGAAGGTTTGCTCCACCAGGCCGGCCAGCTCCAGCGGCACCCCCAACTCCTTGCCCAGCTGGTACGCAAAGCCCAAGTCCTTGCAGGCCAAATCCATGGTGAAGCCGATGTTGTAGCTGCCGTTGAGGATCACCTGGCTCTCAGTCTCATGCACAAAGCTGTTGCCGGAGCTGGCTTGGATGGCCGCAAACGCCTGGGCCAGATCCAGGCCCCCGCGCTTGGCCAGCATCAGGGCCTCCCCAGCCGCCACCAGATGGATGAAGGCCAGCATGTTGGTGATGACCTTGATCACGGCGGCGCTGCCGAGCGGCCCCATGTAGAGCACCGGCCGGCCCACGGCCTCCAGCACCGCGCGCTGCGCCTCAAATACGGCCGGATCGCCGCCCACCAGCACCGTGATCTCGCCGGCCGCCGCTTTGTGGACGCCGCCGGTGACCGGCGCTTCCAGACACTGACAGCCGCGGCCGGCGGCCAGCGCCGCCAACCGCAGCGTTTCCTGCCGGTCGTTGGTGCTCATGTCAATCCACGTGCCGCCGGGGCGCAGGCCGGCCAGCACCCCGCGCTCGCCGCTCACCACCGCATTGACCGCCTTGGGCGACGGCAGACAGGTGATGACGGTGTCCGCGGCGGCGGCGACGGCGGCGGCCGAATCAGCCCAGACCGCCCCGGCGGCCAGCAGGCCGGCCGCGGCCTGGCGATCCAGGTCGTGAATCGTCAGCGGAAAGCCGGCGCGCAGCAGGCTGGCGGCCAGGTGCCGGCCCAGATTGCCCAGGCCGATAAATCCAACGTTCATGATGGCGGGTCTCCTTCAGCTTGAAATCGGGTGGTCCTGCATCTCCAGATGCAGGCGCTGGCCCGTGTACGGATGCCGGGCGGCCACGGCTTCATTCAACTCCACCCCCAGGCCCGGTTTGGTGGGCGGCAGGATGTAGCCATCCTGCCATTGCAGGGGTTCGGTCAAGATCGCGGCGTGGAAGCCGCCCCAGGTCAGGATGCTTTCCTGAATAAGGAAGTTGGGGGTGCAGGTGCTGAGCTGGATATCGGCGGCGGCGGCGATGGGGCCGCAGTACAGATGCGGCGCGATCTGCGCGTAATGGGCCTCGGCCATGCCCGCGATCTTCTTGGCTTCCAGCAAGCCGCCCACGCGCCCGAGCGCCATCTGCAGGATCGAGGCCGCGCGCGTTTCCAGCACGCGCGCGAACTCGTACTTGGTGGTGAGCCGTTCGCCGGTGGCAATCGGGATGGTGGTCTGCCGGGCCACCCACGCCATCTCCTCCGGCATCTCCGGCGGCGTGGGCTCTTCCAGCCACAGGGGATCATACGCTTCCAGCCGGCGCGCCAGGCGCACCGCGCCGGAGGGCGTCATCTGGCCGTGCGTGCCGAACAGCAGATCACACTTCCCGCCCACCGCCTCGCGGATCAGCTTGACAAAGCGCTCGGCCAGATCCAGCGCCTCCAACGACAATTGGCGCGGATCAAAAGCCGAGTACGGGGAGACCGGATCAAACTTGACGGCCGTGAAGCCCTGCTGGACGTAGGCGGCGGCGCGCTCGGCCGAGAGCTCGGCGTCATGATAGACGTCGGTTGTGTCTTCCGGCTGGGTGTAGATATAGGTGTAGGAGCGCAGGCGCTCATGCACCTGGCCGCCGAGCAATTCATAGACCGGTTTATTCAGCTCCTTGCCGATGATGTCCCAGCACGCCATCTCGATGCCGCTGAGGATGCCCAGCAAGGACGGGTCCGGGCGCTGGGTATAGCCGCTGGAGTAGATCACGCGCCACAGCTGCTCGATCTTGAACGGGTCCGCGCCGATGACGCGCCGGCGGCAGACATCCTCGATCATCTGCGCCACGACGTGCGGGTGAAAGGGGACCGAGTAGACCTCGCCGTAGCCCACGATCCCGTGATCGGTGGTGAGCTTCAGAAAGATCCAGTACTGCCCGCCAAAATGCGGGGGCGGCACACCGACCACGAACGTCTTGACGTCCACGATCTTCATCCGTTGTCTCCTGAGCGGTGAGGGAGCGGCCGGCGCGGAGTTTAGGCCGATCGAGGCGTTTTCACAACTGGCGGCGGAGGAGTTTGCCGGCCGCGTTGCGCGGCAGGGCGTCCGCAAACGTCACGCGGGCCGGCACTTTGTAGCGCGCCAGCCGCGCCTGGCAGAAGGCGCGCAGTTCCGGTTCGTCCGCGGTCAGCCCCGCGCGGAGCACCACCCACGCGGCCGGCACCTGGCCCCAGCGCGCGTCCGGCCGGCCGGCCACGCCGGCTTCCGCCACCGCCGGATGCGCCAGGAGCACGGCTTCGACCTCGGCCGGGTAGACGTTCTCGCCGCCGGAGATGATCAGGTCATCGCGCCGGTCCAGCACATACAGGTAGCCGGCCGCGTCCAGCCGGCCGATATCGCCGGTGTGGAACCAGCCGCCGCGCCAGGCATGGGCCGTGGCCTCCGGCCGGCCGTGATAACCGGGCGTGAGGGTGGGGCCGCGGATGATGATCTCGCCGGCGCCGCTGGCATCCGGGTCTTCGATCTTTAATTGCGTGGGCAGGAGCGGCTGGCCGGCGGAGCCCAGTTTGCGGAGCGCGTCCTCCGGCGCCAGGGTCGCCACTTGCGAAGCGGCCTCGGTCAAGCCGTAGGTTTGCACCACCGGCAAGCCGCGGGCGGCGCAGTCTTCGAGCAGCGGCTGCGGGGCCGGCCCGCCCCCCAGCAGCACGCAGCGCACGGCGGCGGGGAATGGCGCCTCCCCCTGCGCGTCCAGCATCCGGCGCAGCATGGCGCTCACCACCGAGATAATCGTCACGCGCTCCTGGGCCAGAGCCGCGTTCACGGCCGCCGGGTCGAAGCCGGCCTGCACCACCACAGTCATGCCGTAAATGGCGCCGCGCAGCACGATGGCCAGCCCGCCCACATGGAAGAGCGGCAGACAGGCCAGCCAGACATCGTCGGCGCGCAGGCCCAGATTCAGCGCGGAGCCGGTGGCGCTCCACCAGTGGTTGCCAAAGGTGAGCTGCGCGCCCTTGGGCCGGCCGGTGGTGCCGGAGGTGTAGATCAGGCTGTGAATGGATGCGAGGTCGAAGATGGCCTCCAGCGGGGCCGCGGTCACGGCGCCGGCGGCGGCGTCTTCCAACCGCGCCACCCGCAGGCCGGGCGTGGCCGCCTGCACGTCCGCCGCCGCCGCCGCGTGGGCGTCATCGGCCAGCAGCAGCCGCGCGCCGGAATCCGCCGCCTGCCAGGCCAGCTCCGGCGCGCTGAGGCGCGTGTTGAGCGGCACCAAGACCGCGCCGGCGCGGCTGACGGCGTGCACCAGGACCACGTAGGCGGCGCTGTTGCGGGCCAGCAGGGCCACCCGCGCGCCAGGGTCCATCTCGCGCGCCCGCAGCCACGCGGCGGCCGCCGTCACGCGCTCATCCAGCTGGCGGAAGGTCCAGCGCACGCCATCCGCGACAAGCGCCAACCTGTCCGGGGACAGCGGCGCGCGTTTGTGCAGCCAATCGGGAAGCGAGGTCATCCGCGGGCCGGCCGCCGTCTAACCTAGGGGAAGCGCGGAAACTTGCCGAAGTCCGGCTTGCGCTTCTCCAGGAAAGCGTTTTTACCTTCCTGAGCTTCTTCAGAGAGGTAATACAGCAGGGTGGCGTCACCCGCGAACTGCTGGATGCCGGCCAAACCGTCGGTGTCGGCGTTGAAGGCGCCCTTGAGCATGCGGATGGCCAGCGGGCTTTTTTCCAGCACCTCGCGCGCCCACTGCACCGTCTCGTCTTCCAGGCGTTCCAGCGGCACGACCGTGTTGACCAAGCCCATATCCAGGGCTTGCTGGGCATTGTACTGCCGGCAGAGGTACCAGATCTCGCGCGCCTTCTTGTGGCCGATGATGCGCGCCAGGTAGCCGGCGCCGTAGCCGCCGTCGAAGCTGCCCACCTTAGGGCCGGTCTGCCCGAAGACGGCGTTCTCGGCCGCGATGGTCAGATCACACACCACATGCAGCACATGCCCGCCGCCGATGGCGTAGCCGGCCACCGCCGCGATGACGACCTTGGGCGTGGTGCGGATCAGGCGCTGGAGCTCCAGCACATTCAGGCGCGGCACGCCGTCCTGGCCCACATAGCCGCCCTGGCCGCGCACGCTCTGATCGCCCCCGGAGCAGAAGGCTTTGTCGCCGGCGCCCGTGAACACAATCACGCCGATGGACTGGTCATCGCGGGCGCGGGTGAAAGCGTCGATCAATTCGGTCACGGTCTGCGGCCGGAAGGCATTGCGGACCTCCGGGCGGTTGATGGTGATCTTGGCGATGGCCTCGCCCGCGGCGCGTTCATAGAGGATGTCAGAGTAAGTGTGCAGGGGCTGCCAGGTGAGGGGCATAGACGGTGATCCTTTCTGGAAAGGTAATGCCGCTGTCGAATCGAAAGAGTTGAGCCACGAATTACACGAAATGCACGAATTGCACAGATTGCACAGATTGCACGGATTACGCGGAATTGTTCAGGCCCATGCGTGTCATTCGTGGCCGCTGGTCTTCCAGGAAACCGGCGACGCTGGCAATAAAAGCTTCGGGCTGTTCCAGGTGCACGGTGTGGCCGGCGTCCGGCACAAGGTCCAGGCGGGCGTTCGGCAAGCGCGCGGCCATCTGCTGGGCGATCAGCGTGAACTTTTCATCCAGCGCGCCGGCCACCAGCAAGGTGGGCGTGGCGATGGCGGGCAAATGATCCCACAAAGCCGGCTGGGCGCCGGTGCCGAGGCCGCGCAGGCTGTTGGCCAGGCCGGCGGGGTTGTTCTGGAGCCGTTGGGCGCGCAGCGCCGCCCGCGCCTCCGCCGACAAACGCGTCTGGCTGGCGAAGAGCGGCAGGCGCTCCCAGTAATCGACAAACGCTTGCAGCCCGTCGCGCTCCAAGCGCGCGGCCAGCGCCTCATCCGTCGCGATCCGAGCCTGCCGTTCGGCCGCCGTGGCCAGGCCCGGCGACGCGCTCTCCAAAATCAGCGCCCGCACCCACTCCGGATAGGCGGCGGCGAAGTGCAGGGCCACGCGCCCGCCCAGCGAATAGCCCAGCACCACCACCCGGCGCAGGCCCAACTGATCCAGCACCGCCGCTAGATCGGCCACGGTCGCCGCCATCGCATAGCGGGCGGGATCGGCCGGCGCGTCCGAGCGGCCGTGGCCGAGGAGATCGAACGCAACTGACTGATAGCGGCCGGCCCAGGCCGCGCTCAGCGCCCGCCAATTGGCCGCGCACCCTGTAAAGCCGTGCAGCAGCACCAGCGGTTCGCCGCCGGCCGCGCCGCTCACCTCCAGCCGCAGTTGTACCCCGTTAACGGCCAGCCGCATCGCGCCTCATTCGGGCTGGGCCGCCGCCGGCAGTATTAGCGCCGCCGGCGGTACGACCGCCGCCGCCACCGCCTGCCACACTTGCCGATGCATGGTCACGTTCGTGTCGCGGCGCGTGCGGATCTCGATGATCGTCAGCCCGGCCCCGGCCACACCGGCCCGCACCGCGGCCCGGAAATCGGCCCAATCCGCCGGCTGGTGGAAGGCGGCGCCATACAGCTCGGCGGCCGGCCTAAAATCCAGCCCATGCGGCGTGCCGAAGAGCAGCTCAAAATTCTCCGGGTGCGCGGCCTGCGGCAGGAATGAGAAGATCCCGCCGCCGTCGTTGTTGATGAGCACCAGGGTGGCGCTCAGGCCGTGGCGCTTGGCCGCCAGCAGACCGTTGAGGTCGTGATACAGCGCCAGATCGCCGATGACCAGCACCAGCGGCCCGGGGCCGGCCGCGCTGACGCCCAGCGCGCTGGAGACCACGCCATCGATGCCATTGGCGCCGCGGTTGGCCAAGAACCGCAGCGGGCGTTCGCGGGCCGGAAAGAAGGTATCCAAGTCGCGCACCGGCATGCTGCTGCTGGCAAAGAGCGTGGCGCCGGCCGGCAGACACTCGGCCAGCTCCGCGAAGACGCGGCCCTCAAAAGGCTCGGCAAAGGCCCGCACCTGGGCCGCCACGGCCGCTCGGGTCCGCTGTTGCAGCCTCTGCCAGCCCGCGAGCCAGGGCGAACCCGCGCGGTTCAGGCCGCCCAGCGCGGCGGCGAGGGCCTGCGCCGTCAGGGTCGGGTCGGCCAGCAGGACATCACTGGCCAGGCGCGGCGCGTCCTGCCATTCTCCGCCGGCGTCAATCAGGATCTGCCGCGCGGCGAGAT
>JAGOBN010000163.1 GCA_017999235.1 Anaerolineales bacterium
CCGACCCGCCCCCCGGAACAACCCATGCCGCCCGCTGACCAGGCCGCGACCGATTACCGCCGCCAGGCAGTGTGGTCGGCCGGCGTGCTGTTGGCCGCCGGACTGTTGAGCACCGGGGGCGCCTACACCCTCTTCTTTAACATCAGCGCCCCCCCCGGCGGTCTCAGTGTGATCGCGGCCTTAGCGGCGTTCTGCCTGGCGGCCGCCATCAGCCTAGGCCTGACCTGGGCCAACCGCCCCACCGCCGCCGGCGTGGTGCTGATTGCGGCGCTGGCCCTGCTCTTCCCGGGGTTAACGGCGCTCCTCACCGACGTGGGCGGCCTGCTGGGCGTGACCCTCGGCGGATTGGCGGCGGCGGTGGCCGGCCTGACGTTGGCGTACTGGCCCGCCCGGCGGGCGGTGTTGGCGGGCCTCGCGGCCGTGGTGTTGACCCTGCTGCTGGATGTCTTCGCCGAACAGCTGCTGCCCTGGCCGCGTCTGACGCTGCCGGCTGTGGTCCGGGATGTGTATCTGCCGCTCTTGGCGGGCGGCCTGCTCACGGGGCTGGGCGGGCTGGCCCTGCGCCATTTCCCCCGCTACCGCCTCAGCACCAAACTGCTCATCAGCTTCCTGGGTGTGGCACTGGCGCCGCTGGCGCTGGTCAGCGCCTGGAATGATCAGGCTTCCAGCACCGCGCTGCGCGCCGCCGCCCAACAATCCCTGCTGACGGCGGCCAGCCAAACCGCGGCCGCCCTGGACGCGTTTGTGGACGCCCATCTGTCCACCGTCACCACCGCCGGCCGCCTGCCCGCCCTCAGCCAGTATCTGCGGCAGCCGGCGGACACGCGCGCCAACAGCCCGAGCGAGCGCCAGGTGCGCGATTTGCTGGCCGCCTTGCCGGCTCCGATCCTGCCCAATCTTTCCGCCCCAACCGAAACCCCCGCCTTCCAGGCCTATGCCCTGCTGGATGAGCAAGGCCGGCCCGCGCTGAGCACCCTGGCGGAATGGCCCGGCGCCGGCGAGTGGATCGCCACACTGGCGGCCGAGGTTCAGACCAACCGGCGCGCGGCCGTCTCACCCGTGCTGTATTCCAGCGCCGGCCAGGGCCGGCTGTATTTCGCCGCCCCGGTGCTGGACGAGGCCGAGACCTTCCAGGGCGTGTTGGCGGGCGAGGTCGATGCCGTCTGGCTGCAGCGCCTGCTCACGCCCAACCCGGCCGCCCAGCCGAACGCCGCCGGCCTGGTCACGGCGGTGTTCGATGATCACGGCCTGCGTCTGGCCGACAGCGCCGCGGCCGGCACCAACGCGCTGCGCTTGGCGGCAGCGCCGGAGGCCGCCATCGTGACCGCCTGGCAAGCGGCCGGCCGCGTGCCGGCCTGGCCGGCCGCCGACCTGGACGCCGGCCTGCCCGACCTGGCGGCGGAAGTGCAGGCCGCGCTGAGCGACCACTCTCCCCGGACTTTTACAGGGGCGGTGTATTTCACCCGCGACCCCGCCCGGCCAACGCCGGACCATCTGGCCGTCTTGCTGCCGCTCGCCAGCCGGCCGTGGGTGGTGCTCACCGCCCAGCCTGAGAGCGTGGCGCTGGCCCCCGCGCGCGCTCAAACGCGCGCCAACCTCTTGTTCGGCCTGGCCGTCGGCGTGGTCGTGGCCGGGCTGTCCGCTTTGGCCGCCCGCAGCCTGGCGCGGCCCATCCGCCGGCTGACGCAGGCCGCCCAGCGGGTGCGCGCCGGCGATCTCTCCGTCCGCCCGTGGCCGCTGGCCGCCGACGAGATCGGCCAGCTGACCGAGACCTTCAATACGATGACAACCCGGCTGCAGCAGACCGTGGCCGAGTTGGAGCAGCGCGTGGCGGCGCGCACCGCCCAACTGCAGGCGGCGGCCGACATCGGGCGCGCCACGGCCGGCATCCGGGATTTGAACGAGCTCCTCGGCCTAGCGGTGGAGTTGGTCCCCGCGCGTTTCGGCCACTATCACGCTTCCATCTTCCTCCTGGATGAAGCCGGCGATTATGCCGTGCTGGCGGCCGCCAGCGGGGAAACCGGCGCGCAGCTCACCGCCCACGGGTATCGGCTGGCCGTTGGCTCGCGCTCGCTGGTGGGCTGGGTGACACAGCATCGCGAGCCGCGCCACGCGCGCGCGGCCACGGCCGACCCGTTTTATCTCCACAACCCGGCGCTGCCGGAAACGCGCTCCGAGCTGTGTCTGCCGCTGGCCGTGGGCGGCCGGCTGTTGGGCGCCCTGGACGTGCAAAGCCGCACGACCGAGGCCTTCAGCGCCGCGGATGTGCAGGCCCTGCAGGTGCTGGCGGACCAGCTCAGCATTGCGATTGAAAACGCGCAGCTGCTGCGCGCCGCGCAGGCGGATCTGGCCGAGGCGCGGGCCTTGTACACCCGCACCCTGGCCGCCAACTGGCGCCTGGCGATCGGCACCCGTCCGCGCGAACTGGTCTATGAGTTGGAGCCCGGCGCCGGCGAAGGCGACACCGCCGACCCCGTGCGGCTGCCGCTGCGGCTGCGCGACCGCGCCATCGGCGTTATCGAGTTTTACGGCCGGCCGGCGGCTTTGCCGCTCTCAGCCGAGGAAGCCGCCGTGCTGGAGACCGTCGGCGCGCAGCTGGCCACGGCCCTGGAAAACGCGGCGCTCATCCAGGAGAGCCAGGCCCGCAGCCGGCGCGATCAGCTCATCACCACCATCACCGACGAAATCCGGGCCACGCTCAACCCGGCCGTCATCCTGCAGACCGGCATCCGCCAATTGGGGCGCGCGCTGGGCGACGCCGAGGTGACCGTGCGCCTGCAGCCGCCGGCGCGCGAGGCGCGCACCCGCGGCAGGGACGCCGGATGAGCGCGGCGGCCGAGGTCCTCCCACATCTCCTCCGGCGCTGGCGCTGGGCGGCGCTGGCGCTCGTGGGCGTCCATGGGTGGGCGGCGCTGACGGCCGGCGTCTGGGCCGCGGCCCTGCCGGCCGCTGGGCTGGGCCTGGGCTGGCTGGGGCTGAGCTTGATGGAACGCGCCGCACCCGCGCGGCGCGCCCGCGTATTCGCCGCCGGACTGTGGGCGGCCGCGCTGGGCGCGCTCGGCGTGAACGGCCCCACCGCTTCGACCGCGCTGCTGTTCCTGGCCGCGGCCGGCGGGACGGGCTGGCTGTTCGGCGCCGCGGCCGGCCGCTGGACGGCGGGGCTGAGCGCCGGCCTCTGGCTGGCGGCCGGCGCGGCCCGCTCACTCCTCGGCTGGCAGCCCCTGAATCCGGCGCCGGCCTGGGCGGAGTTGGCGTGGCTGACGGCCGGCGCCGATCTGCTGTTCTGGGCCGGGTTGGGGCTGGCCGCGGCCCAACGGCCGGCCGCCGCACCCGCGCCCGAGGGGCCGCGCCCGGCGGCGCCCGATCAGACGCACGCGCTCGAACACGCTTCCGAGCAGTTGAGCGCCGCCAACCGGGATCTGCTGGCGCAGGCCCAGCGGCTGGAACGCCGGGCCGGCCAGTGGGCGGTGAGCGCCGAGGTGGCGCGGGCCGCCGTAGCCCTGCACACCCTCCCGGAACTGCTGGACACCACCGTGCGGCTGATCGGCGAACGCTTCGGCTATTACCACGCCGGCATCTTCCTGCTGGATGAAGCCGGCGACTGGGCCGTGCTGCGCGCCGCCAACAGCGCCGGCGGCCGGCGGCTGCTGGCGCGCGGGCACCGCCTGCGCGTCGGCCAGCAGGGCTTAGTGGGGTTTGTCACCGCCACCGGCCAGCCGCGCCTGGCGCTGGATGTGGGCGAGGACGCCGCGCACTTTCAGAACCCGGAACTGCCCGAGACGCGGGCCGAAATGGCCCTGCCCATGCGCGCCCGCGCCGGCCTCATCGGCGCCCTGGATGTCCAGGCCACCGACCGCAACGCCTTCAACGACGACGACATCGCCGCCCTGCAGACCCTGGCCGACCAGCTGGCGGTGGCCGTGGACAACGCCCGTCTGTTTGAACAGACCCAGCGCCAGCTGGAGACCCTGCGCGGGGCGCAGCCCAGCGCGGCGCCGGCCGCGCTCACCGGCCGCGAGCCGCTGGCCTTTCGCTATGACGGCGTGGACGTGGTGACCGTTAAACCCGAAGGCGCCGGGGCGCGCGCCCCGCGCGTGGAAGGCGCCTGGCAAGTCCCCATCCGCGTGGCCGAGGAGACGCTGGGCGTGCTGGAACTGAAACGCGCCAGCGGCGATTGGTCATTGGATGACCTGCAGCTGACGGAGGCCATCGCCGAGCGCATGGGCCTGGCGCTGGAGAACGCGCGCCTGTATCTGGAGGCCCAGGCCAATGCCCGGCGCACCGGCAGCCTTTCGGAAGCCGTGCTGGCGCTGACCGGGCCGCAGTTTGATCTGGACGAACTCCGCACCCGCGTGGTCGAGCGCGCGCGCTGGCTGCTGCAGGCGGATCAGGCCGAGCTGTGGCTGCCGGCCCCCGACCCGGAGACCGTGGAATTGTGCGCCGCCGCCGGCACCGGCCCCCGCCCGGCGCTGGCCCAGCGCCAAGGGCCGGCGGCCGGCCTGGCCGGGCGCGTCTTTGCGGCCGGCGAACCGGAACAACACCAGGCCGGCGCCCTGGCCGAACTGGCCGCGCCGCTGATCTGGCAGGAGCGCATCACGGGCGTGCTCGTCGTGCGGCAGGCCGCCCGGCACTTCAACCGCGAAGACCTGAGCCTGACCCAGCTCTTCGCGGCGGCGGCGGCCTCGGCCATCGCCAATGCGCGGCTGCTGGCCGAGACGCGCCGGCGCCTGCAGGAGCTGGAGACCCTCAACAGCATCGGCGCCATCCTCAGCTCGCAAGCCGATTTGTACACCACCCTGCGCCAGGTCGGCGACAAAGTGCTGGCGATCTTCGGCGTCAACTCCGGCTACATCGGCCTGTATGACGGCGTCACCAACCTGATTGAGTTTCCGTATTTTCTGGAAGACGGCGTCCCATCCCCCACCCCGCCGGTGCCGTTGGGCCAGGGCCTGTCGTCCATCGTCATCCAGACCCGCCGGCCCCTGCTGATCAACCAAGACGCGGAGCGGGCCATGCGGGAGTTGGGGGCCATGGTCATCGGCCAGCCGGCGCAGTCCTTCCTGGGCGTGCCCATCATCGTCGGCGATGACGTGACCGGCCTGCTGAATGTCCAGAGCATCACCCAGGCCGGCCTCTTCACGGCCGACGACGTGCGGCTGTTGAGCATCATCGGCGCCAACGTGGGCGTGGCGATCGAAAACGCCCGCCTCTTTCAGCAAACCCAGACCGCCCTGGCTGAGACCGAGGCGCTGTATCAGGCCAGCGCGGACCTCAACACGGCGCAGACTTTCACCCATCTGCTGGCCGCCTTGCGCCGCCACACGGTGCTGGACAGCGCGCAGCGGCTGGAGCTGCATTACTTTGACCGGCCATGGACCGGCCGGCAATTGCCGGAGGAGAGCGAGATCATCGCCCACTGGGCGGCCGGCGAGCCCGACCAACCCCGCCCCCGCCGCCAGACCCTGCCCGTCTGGCTGAGCCAGCACTTCCACCCGGAGCTGCCCGCCATCCTGGAAGACCTGGTGCGCGACCCGCGCCTGGACGACGCCGCCCGCGCCACGTATCTTATTCATTACGGCGCCCAAAGCGCCATCTTCATGCCGTTGGTGGCCGGCGGCGACTGGGTGGGCTATCTGGCCGCGTTCTACGCCAATTCCACCTCCTTCCCGGACGGCACCCTGCGCCGGCTGGCCAGCCTGGCCCGGCAGGCCGCCGTGCAGACCGAAAACTTCCGCGCCACCGCCCTGATTGAGCGCCGCGCCCAGCAGTTGGTGACGGCGGCCGAAGTCAGCCGCGCCGCCATCTCACTCACCGACACCGAAGAACTCATCACCCAGACCGTGGAGCTGATCCGCGAGCGCTTTGGCCTGTACTACGTGGCGCTGTTTCTGGTGGAGCCTGACGAGCGCTGGGCGGTGCTGGTGTACGCCACGGGCGAGGCCGGCCGGCAGCTGCTGGAGCACGGCCACCGGCTGGAAGTCGGCGGGAATTCGATGATCGGCTGGGCCACGGCCCAGCGCGCCGCGCGCGTGGCCCAGGACGTGGACGAGGAGCGCGTGCGCTTCGCCAACCCGCTGCTGCCGGAGACGCGCGCGGAGATGGCCCTGCCGCTGGTGGTGGGCGACCGGCTGGTGGGGGCGCTCAACGTGCAGTCCACGCAGCGCAAGGCCTTCGGCGACGCCGAGATGACCAGCCTGCAAACGATGGTCGACCAGATCGCCATCGCCATCCGCAACGCCCAGGCGTTGGGGGAACTGCGTCTGGCCGTGCAGGCGCTGGATTACGAGCGCTTCCTGCTGCAGACGCTCCTGGAGAACGCGCCGGACCGCATCTTCTTCAAAGACCAGCACGGCCGGTATATCCGCGTCAGCGCCGCGCTGGCCACGCAGTTCGGGCTGCGCCCGGACCAGGTGAACGGCAAAAACGATTTCGATTTCTACCCGGAGGCGCGCGCCCGCCAGATCATCCAGGAAGAGCAGGAGCTCATGCGCGCCGGCGCGCCGCAATTGGGCCGGCTGGAGCGCGAGGCCTGGCCGGACCGGCCGCCCACCTGGGCGCTCACCAGCAAGCTGATCCTGCGCAACCCGTACGGCCGGCCGGTGGGCACCTTTGGGATCGCGCGCGATGTCACCGAGCTCAAGCTGGCGCAGGAAGAGGCCCAGCGCCGCGTCCAGCAGCTGCTGGCGGCCGCCGACGTCAGCCGAACGGTGGGCTCGCTGCTGGACGAGGGCGAGTTGATCCGCCAGTCCGTGGATTTGATCCGCGACCGGTTTGGCCTGTACTACGTGGCGCTCTTCATGCTGGATGACAGCGCGCATTGGGCGGAGCTGCGGTACGCGGCCGGCGGCGCGCCGGGGGCCGGCGCGCTGCTGCTGCGGACGGGCCATCGGCTGGAGGCCGGCGGCCAATCCATGGTGGGGTGGACCGTGGCCCACCATCGGGCGCGCATCGCGGCGGATGTGGCCGAGGAGACCGTGCGCTTCGCCAACCCGTTCACGCCGGACACGCGCTCTGAGATGGCCTTGCCGCTGCTGGCCGGCGACGCCGTCCTCGGCGCGCTGAGCGTGCAGTCCGCGCAGCGCCACGCCTTCACCCAGGCCGATATCGCCGTGCTGCAGACCCTGGCGGACCAGATCGCCGGCGCGCTGCAGAATGCGCGGCTCTTCCGGCGCGTGGAGCGGCAGGAGTTCAACGCCAGCGCCCTGGCGCAGATCACCCAGGCGGTGGCCGCCCATGTGGAAGAGGCCCAGGTCTGGGAGAGTCTGGCGGCTGAACTGCAAGGCACCTTCCGCGCCGACGGCGTCATCATCTACCGCTGGGCGCCGGCCACGGAGACCTTTATCCCGCGCCTGGTGCAGACCGCGCTGGGGGTGGATGAGCCCGCGCCCTGGCCGACGCCCGGCCAGCCGATTGCAGCCGCGGCGCGTCCGGACCTGCGCGCCACCGTGGCCCGGCGGGCCGGCGCCGTGCGCGAACTGAGCCGGCCCGGCGCCCCCCAGCGCCGGGAGAGCATGACGGCGGCGCTGGTGGATCAGGAAAACGTGGACAGCGTGGTGGAGGTGCTCCACACCGGGCCGGCCAGCGGCCTGACCGCCGACGATCTCACGCTGCTGCAGGCCGGCGTGGCCGCCGCCGCCGCCGCCATCCGCATCGCGCGCCTGTATGCGCTGCAGCGCGAGACGGCCGAGCGCCTGGTGGAAGTGGACCGGCTGAAGAGCCAGTTCCTGGCCAATATGAGCCACGAGCTGCGCACGCCGCTTAATTCAATCATCGGGTTCTCGCGCGTCATCCTCAAGGGCATCGACGGCGAGGTGAATGAGATCCAGCGCCAGGATCTGAGCTCGATCCACAGTTCCGGCCAGCACTTGCTGGGCTTGATC
>JAGOBN010000164.1 GCA_017999235.1 Anaerolineales bacterium
GCCCGTGGCGCGCCGACCTCGGCGGGCGCAACGGCCTGCTGGCTTTGGCCGGCCTGGCGGCGAGCCGGGTGTTTTTGGAGGCATTTCGCGGGGACAGCGTCGTCTGGGAGGGGGGATGGCGGGCCAACCAAGTGGGTGCGCTGGTGATTTTGGTCGTGGCACTGGCCGGGCTGCGTGTTTGGACCCGGCCGAGCGCCGCCCCCCACCCCACGGATGCGGATAGCCTAGATTTTGTTCAAAGCTAGAGAACAGAGTATCTTCACACGCTCCCTTGTTGGCTACGCGCATTAACTAGAGCTCGGTGTTTGCTATAATCTCCTAGTACCTGGGGATGATCTGGCTTCGACGGAAGAGGCTGGTTCCAGGCTGCAAGCCGGGCGGCGCCGAAACCCGCAAACTCAGCGCAAAAATCAAGTGCCAACCGCACTTCCTATACGGCTCTTCCTCTCGCGGCCTAACCCCGCCGGAGGTTGAACCAAGGCCAGCTCTCTGAGCTGACCCGTTGACCACGAGCCCCTCCGGCGGCGCGTGCCATCAGCGTGACAAAGGCCGGAGTGCCGTCCCGTTCGCCGTGCGCGGGGCGAAAGACCACAGCGGCTGGTCGGCTCGGTGACCCTGTCTCGCGGGGCCCGGCCGGTGACGCCAAAATTGCGAGGCTAAGCTTGTAGATGTCTGTCGCCGAGTCTTTCGGACGCGGGTTCGACTCCCGCCATCTCCACCTCAATCCCCGGTCTGTTGGAAAGCCGTCGTTAGGGACGGCTTTCATCGCTTAACCGCCCGGAGGTCCCCCAATGGACGCCGACCGCGCCGCCTTTCTAGCTCGTCAAGCGCGGGCGCCTTTCTTCGACTCTTTGCTTCAAACCCGCGCGCGGCGTCCGGTCTCGTTTCACATGCCCGGGCACAAGTTCAACCCGGCGCTGACCCCCGAACTGGCCGAGTTCTTCGGCGCCGGCCTGCTGGCCGGCGACCTGAATGAATGCCTGCCGTCTGTGGATTATCTGCACGGCGCCCGCGCGGCGCTGGCGGAAGCACAAGCCCTGGCGGCCGAGGCCGTCGGCGCCGGCCAGACCTTCTTTCTGGTCAATGGCTCCACCGCCGGCAATCAGGCCATGCTCCTGGCCGCCGCCGGCGAAGATCAACCCATCCTGGTGCCGCGGGCCGCGCACCGCTCGGTGTATGCCGGGCTGGTCCTCTCGGGGGCGCGGCCGATCTACCTTGCGCCGCGCTATCATCCCGAGATCGGCTTCCCCCTGGCGGTCACCGCCGATGACGTGGCGCACCACCTAGCCGCCGCCCCTGCCGCGGTCCAGCTCACCAGCCCCAGCTACTATGGCTTCTTGCCCGACGTGGCGGCGGTGGCGGCGCTGGCGCACACGCGCGGCCTGCCGCTGCTGGTGGACGAAGCCCACGGCGCCCATCTGCCTTTTCATCCGGCGCTGCCGCGCTCGGCGGTGACGCACGGCGCCGATTTGGTGGTGCAGAGCGCCCACAAGACGCTGGCCGCCCTCACCCAGGCCGCCTGGCTGCACCGCACCGGCGAGCGGATCCCCCTTCCCCACTTGCAGGCCATCCTGGCGCTGCTGCAATCCTCGTCGCCCAGCGTCCTGCTCACCGCCTCGCTGGATGTGGCGCGCCGGCAGGCCGTGCTCCATGGCCGGCGGCTCCTGGACCGCGCCCTGAATCTGGCCGAAGCCGCCCGGGCCGCCATCCGCCGGCTGCCGCGGCTGTGGTGCTACGGCCCGGAACTGGTGGGCGCGCACGGCGTGGCCGCCTACGATCCCACCAAACTGGTGATCCGCGTGACGGATGCCGGCTTGACGGGCGTCCAATTCGCGGCCGAACTCTGGGCGCGCTTCAATCTAAGCGTGGAGTTCTCCGATCCCCAGCACCTCATCTGTTCTGTGACGATGGCCGATGACCAGGGCCGGGTAGATTTCCTGATCGCCAGTTTGACCGCGGTCATGCAAGCCCATGCCGCGCTGCCGCCGCTCACGGCCGCACCACTGACGCCGCCGCCGGCCCTGCCGCCGGTTGTCCTCAATCCCCGGCCGGCCGCCCGGCACGCCGCGCAGGCGGTCCCCCTGGCGGCCGCGGCCGGCGCGGTCTGCGCTGAGCCCGTCATCCCTTATCCGCCGGGGATCCCGGTGCTGATGCCGGGCGAATTAATCACCCCCGGCATGCTGGATTATCTGCGGTATCTGCGCACCCAGCAGCTCACCCTGGTTGGGCCGGCCGACCCGCGGCTGGACACGCTGCGCGTGCTGCGCGCTTAAGCCGCCGTGACCGCCCAGGTCCTTACAGTGGCGTTGGCCGCTAATTCGCAGTATTATTTGTGAGTCATGTTTCCGGCTGCCACCACTTATATCCCGCGCGATCGTCGGCACGCTCTAGCTCACGGAACGGTCCTGCCCAACCGCACCGTTGGGTCGGCGCTGTTTGCCGACGTCTCCGGCTTCACCCCCTTGACCGAAGCGCTGGCCAAAGAGCTGGGTCCGCAGCGCGGCGCGGAAGAACTCACCAAACTGCTCAACACCCTGTACGGCGGTCTGATCGCCGAGGTGGATCTGCGCGGCGGCAGCGTGATCGTGTTTGGCGGCGACGCCATCACCTGCTGGTTCGCCGACGACTCCGGCCCGCGCGCCGCCGATTGCGCGCTGGCCATGCAGCAGGTGCTGCGCCAGTACAGCCGCATCACCACGCCCGCCGGCACCAGCTTTGAACTGGCTATTAAAGTGGCCGTGGCGGCTGGCCCGGCCCGCCGCTTCCGCACCGGCGACCCGCGCATTCAATACCTGGATGTCCTGGCCGGCCGCACCCTGGAACGGCTGGCCAACGCCGAGCACGCCGCCGGCCGCGGCGAAGTCGTGGTGAGCGCGGAAGTGGTGGACGAGCGGCTGGTGGTGAGCGAGTGGCGCGCCGGCGCGGCCGGCGAGCGCTTCGCGGTGGTCACCGGCTTGACCCAGCCGGTGGCGCTGACGCCCTGGCCCGAATTGCCCGGCGAAGCCCTCGCCGAAGCGCAAGTGCGTCCGTGGCTCCTGCCCGCCACCTACGAGCGCCTCAAGACCGGCCAAGACAAATTCGACGCCGAACTCCGCCCGACGGTGGCCCTGTTCCTGAGCTTCGAAGGCATTGACTACGATCAGGACGAGGACGCCGGCGAAAAGCTGGATCGGTTTGTCGGCTGGGTGCAGGGCATCCTGGAACGCTACGAGGGAACGCTGCTCCAATTGACCATGGGCGACAAGGGCAGTTACCTCTACGCCGCGTTTGGCGCGCCGCTGGCCCATGAAGACGACGCCGCCCGCGCCGCGCTGGCCGCGCTGGAACTGCGCCAGCGGCCGGCCGAACTGAGCTTCATCACGGCGGTCCGCATCGGCGTCAGCCAGGGCCGCATGCGCGTCGGCCCGTATGGCGGCCCCACCCGGCGCACCTACGGCGTCCTGGGCGACCACGTGAACCTGGCCGCGCGCCTCATGCAAAGCGCCCCGGCCGGCGAGGCGCTCGTCAGCCAGGCCGCGCAAAAAGACGCCGCCGCCGGCTTTGAGTGGGACGCCTGGCCGGCGCTGCGCGTCAAGGGCAAGTCGGAACCGGTGGTCGTCTTCCGGCTGGCCGGCCGCCGGGCGCAGCGCAGTTTGCGCCTGCAGGAGCCGCGGTACACCCTGCCCATGGTGGGGCGCGCGGCGGAACTGGCCCTGGCGGAAGCCAAGCTCGCCCAGACCGTAGCCGGCCACGGCCAGATTGTGGCCGTCACCGCCGAAGCCGGCATGGGCAAATCCCGCCTGACGGCCGAGATCGTGCGCCGCGCCACGAGCCAGCACCTGACCGTGTACGCCGGCGAATGCCAGTCCTTCGGCACCAACCACAGTTATCTGGTCTGGCAGACCATCTGGCGCGATTTCTTCGGCCTGGACGCGGCCTGGCCCGTGGATGAGCAGCTGCGCCAGGTGGAAGCGTATCTGGCGGCCATTGACCCGGCCCTGGCCCGCCGGCTCCCTTTGCTGGACACCGTGCTCAATCTGCCGATCCCGGACAACGACCTGACCGCGGCGCTGGACGCCAAACTGCGCAAAGGTTCGCTGGAAGCCTTGTTGGTGGATTGTCTGCGCGCCCGCGCCCAGGCCGGCCCGCTGGCGCTGGTGCTGGAAGACTGCCATTGGCTGGACCCGCTCTCGCATGATCTGCTGGAAGCGCTGGGCCGGATCACGGCCAGCCTGCCGGTCTTGATCTTAATCGCCTACCGCCCGCCCACGCTGGAGCACCTGCAGGACTCGCGGGTGACCGCCCTGCCGCATGCCACCGTCATCCCGCTCTTCGAATTCAGCCCGGTGGAGGCCGGCCAGCTGATTGCGCTTAAGCTGGCCCAGACCGAAGGCGGCGCCCAGCACCCGCCGGCGCGTCTGGTCCAACGGATTGTCGAGCGCTCCCAGGGCAACCCGTTTTACATCGAAGAGCTGCTTAACTATCTGCGCGATCGCGGGCTGGATTACCGCGACCTGGCGGCGCTGGAAAACCTGGAACTGCCCACCAGCCTGCAGAGCTTGATCCTGAGCCGCATCGATCAGCTGGCGGAAAGCCAAAAGATCACGCTTAAAGTGGCCAGCATCATCGGCCGGCTGTTCCGCGAAGCCTGGCTGGCCGGGGTGGATCCGCAGCTCGACGTCCGCCAAGTTAAACATGACCTGGCGCGGCTCAACGAACTGGATCTCACGCCGCTCGACCAGCCCGAGCCGGAGCACACCTATCTCTTTAAGCACATCGTCACGCGTGAAGTGGCTTACGAGAGCCTGCCGTTTGACACGCGCGCCCTGCTCCACGAGCAGCTGGCCCGCTATCTCGAATACGTCTACGCCGATCAGCTGCCGCAGTATGTCGAACTGCTGGCGTATCACTATGGCCTCAGCCACAACGCGCCCAAACAGCGCGAGTATTGGCGCTTGGCCGGCGAAGCCGCCCAAGCCGCGTTTGCCAATGTCCCAGCGCTGGATTACTACCGGCGGCTGCTGCCGCTGCTGTCCGAGGCCGAGCGCGGCCCGATTCTGCTGCGGCTGGGCCAGATTCTGGAACTGGTGGGCGAATGGCCGGACGCGGAAGCCCACTACCGCCAAGCGCTCGACCTGGCCGACCGGCTGGACAGCGCGCCGCTGCGCGTGGGCGCTCAAACCGGGCTGGGCGGGCTGGCCCGCAAACAAGGCGATTACACGCCGGCCGTCGCCTGGCTGGAACGCGCCCGGGCCGGCTTCGCCGAACTCGGCGACCATGCCGGAATCTGCCGCGTGATGGCCGAGATCGGCGAGCTGTACCGGTTGAAGGGCGATTATGCGGAGGCTCAGGCGCGCTACCAGGACAGCCTGACGCTGGCGGAGCAGGTCCATGACCCGGCGGCGCGCCGCGCGGCCCGCGCCAGCATTCTCAAAAGCGCCGGCACCCTGGCCAACCAGCAGGGCAACCCCACCCGCGCCCGGGAGCTGTATGAAGAGAGCCTGGCCCTGCGCCGGGAACTCAATGACAAGTATGGGGCCGCCATCCTGCTCAACAACCTGGGCGTGGTCGCCATGTACCAAGAGGACTACCCCACCTCCCGGCCGTTATATACCGAGAGCCTGGCGCTCCTGCGCGAAATCGGCGACCGCTGGGCGGTGGGCCAAATCCTCAACAACTTGGGCTTGGTGCTGCGCTATCAAGGCGATTACGCCGAGGCGCGTGCGCAGCTCGAAGAGAGCGTGGCGGTCCGCCGCGCTCTAGGCGACAAATGGGGCATCGCCAACGCCCTGAGCAGCCTGACCAACCTGCTGATCCACCTCGGCCAGTTCGACGGGGTGCGCGGCATGCTGGAAGAAAGCCTGCGGCTCAATCTGGAACTGGGCGACCGGACGGCCATCGCCTATTGTCTAGAAGACTTCGCCAGCCTGGCCGCCGCGCATCAGCAGCCGGAGCGCGCCCTGCGGCTGGCCGGCGCCGCCGCCGCCCTGCGCGCCGCCATCGGCGGGCCGCTGCCCACCGGTGAACAAACCCTGCTGGACCACACCCTCGAACCGGCCCGCGCCGGCCTCAGCCCAGAGACGGCCGCCGCGTATTGGCAGGCGGGTCTGGCGCTGAGCTTGGAAACGGCCACCGCCGAAGCGCTCGGCGCCTAACCGTCTAACTGCAACGAAAAGACCCGCGTCAGGCGACGCGGGTCTTTTCGTTTATCAGGAATAACGCCGGCCGGCGGCTACTTCAGCCCAAAGACCACATCGATGGCCGTGCCGTCATTCAAGGTGATCCGGTAGGTGTACACCCGGCCCCGGCGCAAGTCCTTGGTGCGGAGATTGAAGACCCATTGCTTATTCCGCGAGTCCCAGCGGAAATACGTGTCTTCGTGGCTGTCATCATCCGGCTCGTTGATCTCGCCGGATAGCAGAACGCCGTCCTTGACGCGTCCAAAGCCCGCCACCACCCCGGGTACGCCGACGGAGTTGCCGTTGACGTCACACACTCGGAACTTGATCGGCACAGTGCGCCCCTGCCGGAAGATGCTCAGCGTGGTGGTCTTGAACGGCGGCAGCACGGCGTGGCCGGGCTGACCCAGGCATAGGGTCCCGGCCGGCTTGTAAAGCACACTCAGTTTGACTTGCTTGGTTACCCGCGCCAGGGTCGGGTCCGTGGGCGTGAACACCACCGTGAGGGTGCGGGTCAGCGGATCTTTGTACACCGGGCCGAGCAGGGTGCCGGCCGGCGGCGTGTACTTGAACGTCCCCGGCACGTTGGCCGTGGCGTTGAGCTGGGCCGGCCCCAGCCGCGCGCCCACCAGCAGCGGCGCCGGCGTCCACGTCACCACCGCCGCCGGCGGCGGCGCCTGGGTGACGGTCAGCGTGAGGGCGGCCGTGGCTGGGTGATACAGGTCGTCGGTGAAGGTCCCCGCCCCCGGGATCTGGCCGCTGAAGTAGGCCGTCAGCAGATAGGTGCCGGCCGGCAGGTTGATGGTCCCCAGCGCGGCGCGCCCGGCCAGGTCGGTCCGGAAACTGCCCAGCACCGTGTTGACCCCGCTCTTCGCGGCCACAAACGTCACCGACTTCTCGGCCAACGGCCGGCCGGCGCCGTCCCGCAGGGTGGCCACAATGCCGGGGTTGGTCTGATACGGCATCGTAATGGGGCCGGCCGGCGTAAGGCTCAGGCTCGGCGTGTCCTTGACGATGGCGAAGGCGGCTCCGACGCTGGCCGGCGCCAAGCCGGCCGCTCCCGCGAAGGTGGCGCGCACGGCATAACCGCCCGGCGGCTGGCTGAGCAGCACCGTGAAGGCCGCCAGCCCGTTCGCGTTGGTGGTGCCATAGGCTTGCTGGGCGCCCACCGCCAGCACCACCAGCTGGTTCACCACCGGCTGGCCGGCGGCCGTGAGCAGCGCGCTGAACGCCGCCGGCCGGCCATACGCGCCCGAAGCCGGCGCGGCCTGGAAGGTCAGCGTGGTGGCGGCCGGCGTCACCGGCGGCGGCGGAGGCGGCGTCAGCGGCGCAATCGGGTAGAACGCGCCGTTGTTGGTGTCGAGGCTGACGAGACCGCCGCCGCCGACGGCCTGGACCATGAACACGGCGCTGCCCGGGATCGGCACATTGCCGGCGCCCCACAGCGTGCGCTCGGCGTTGAGCGGCGTCAGGTCAAAGGACTGCCAGGTATTGGGGGAGCCGGCGGCGGGATCGGTCCACGTCACCCACACCGCCTGGACGCCGGAGGCCTGATCACTTTGGAGCGTGGCCGAGAACGTGGCCGTGGACGGCCCAAAACCACCGGTGAGGTCGGCCTGCCCGGCCACCGCCAGGATCTCCGGCGCGGCCGCGATGCCGGCCAGCCGGGTCAGCGAGCTCAACGGCTGATTGATCCAG
>JAGOBN010000165.1 GCA_017999235.1 Anaerolineales bacterium
TTGTGCTGGACGCGGGCTTCTTCGATCGGCACGATGCCGGCCTCCGAGCCGGCCACCACCAGGCCGTCCTCGGTGATGACGTAGCGGCAGGGGCGCAGGCCGTTGCGGTCCAGGACCGCGCCGGCCAGCGTGCCATCGGTAAAGACCAGGGCGGCCGGGCCGTCCCACGGTTCGGTCAGACAGGTGTGGTATTGGTAGAAATCACGCACCGGCTCGGGCAGGTCCGGCAGGCGCTCCCAGGCCGGCGGCACCAGCATGGTGACCGCGTGGTGCAGCTGCCGGCCGCCCAGCGCCAGCAGTTCGGCCACGTTGTCGAGCATGGCCGAGTCGCTGCCGTCCTCGTCAATCACCGGGCGCAGCACCCCGCCCAGCTCTTGCGCGCTTTCGGCGTGCTCCAGGCCGGCCAGGTCGGTGTATTCCAACAACGGCTCGCGGGCCTTCATCCAGTTGAGGTTGCCTTGCAGGGTGTTGATCTCGCCGTTGTGGCACAGCACCCGGAAAGGCTGGGCGCGCTGCCAGGTGGGCAGGGTGTTGGTGCTGTAGCGCTGGTGGAAGACCGCCAGGCCCACCGCGTAATCGGGGTCGCGCAGGTCGTTATAAAAGGCCGCCACCTGCGGGGCGTTGAACAGGCCCTTGTAGACGATGGTGCGCGCCGACATGGACGGCACGTACGCGCCGTGCAGGACGCGGGCCGCGCGCTCAAAGTGCTTGCGGGCCAGGTACAGGGCATGTTCGAATTGGCGGGGGGAGCGGCGGGTGGCGGGGGTGAGCAGGAGCTGCTGGATGACGGGCTGGGTGGCGCGGGCGCGTTCGCCGATGGCGGCCGGCCGCACGGGCACATCGCGCCAACACAACACGCGCAGGCCCTGCGCCTGACAGGCCGCTTCGGCCAACGCCCGACAGAGCTCTTCCGAGCCCGGCTGGAAGAAGAAGACCCCCACCCCCAGCTGGTCGGGGTCCGGGCTGAGGCCGGCCAGACGCTCCGCCTCGCGCACAAACAACTGGCGCGGCAGGGGCGTCAGCACGCCGGCGCCGTCGCCGGTGGTGGCATCATCGGCCACCGCGCCGCGATGTTCCAGCCGGACCAGGGCTTCCAGGGCTTGGCGCAGGATGGTGTGGCTGGCGCGCCCGAACTGATCGGCCACAAAGCCGATGCCGCAGTTACCGCGCTCAAATTGAGGGGTGAAAAGAGACGTCTGGGGCACGTTGTCCATCGCGGGACCTCCCGAATCCGGGGAAGTGTCT
Organism: Anaerolineales bacterium; assembly: GCA_017999235.1. The sequence continues at coordinate 1,246 of JAGOBN010000165.1, forward strand.
GGTTTTCCAGCCACGGTCAAATGATGCCCTGACTCTAACGGTCGTTTGAGGGCCTGTCGCCACCGGACGGGGCCATTTTGCAGGCGGTATCCGTTTGGGTTAGTTCATAATCACCAGAAAAGGCGCCGGGCGCTTAGGCAAAAACGGGCCGCCGGCGGATGGCCGGCGGCCCAAGGGTCAACGTCTCAGGCGAGTCGCGCCACAGGCTAATCGGCGGCGGCTGCCGGCAGGCCCGCCGGCAGCCCGATGCGTTCCTTGAGCAAAGCGGTCTCACCCGCCTCAGCGGCCGGCTCCCAATCCTTGGGATAGCCTTCGGCGCCCATCTCCGGCACGTCCAGGCCCTGCAGTTCGACGGCGGCCGAGACCCGCAGCACCCCGAACGCAGCCAGCACCCGGAAGAACAGATACGACAGGCCAAAGACCGTGACCCCGACCGCGACCACTTCCGCCGTCTGGGCCAGCAGCTGCCCGGGGTTGCCGAACAACAGGCCGGTGACGGCCGAGCTCATGCCGTTCCAGCCGGCCGAGTTGGGGTTGCCGTTGGCGAAGATCCCCACCGCCAGCACGCCCCAGATGCCGTTGGCGAAATGGACGGGCACCGCGCCCACGGGGTCGTCAATCTTGGCCTTCTCCAGCCAGACCGTGGCCAGACAGACCAGCACGCCGGCCACCGCGCCGATGACGCACGCGCTCAGCGGGTCCACAAACGCGCACGGCGCGGTGATGGCCACCAGGCCGGCCAGCAGGCCGTTGACGGACATGCCCGGATCGGGCTTCTTGGCCGGGCTGACCAGCCACATGTACGCCATCGCCACGCAGCCGCCCATCGAGCCCGCCAGCAGCGTATTCACGGCGGCGTTGGCCGCCAGCTCGCCGAAGCCGCCCACAAAACCCAGCGACGAGCCGGGGTTGAAGCCGAACCAGCCGAAGAACAGGATGATGGTGCCCAAGATGCCCATCGGCAGGTTATGGCCGGGGATGGCGTTGGCCGAGCCATCCTTGTTGAACCGGCCGAGGCGCGGGCCGATGACGATGGCGCCGGCCAGAGCGATGGCGCCGCCGATCAAGTGCACGGGGCCGGAGCCGGCGAAGTCCACGGCCCCGTTGCCCAGGCCCGCGCTGCGGCCCAGGTTTTGCAGCCAGCCGCCGCCCCACACCCAGCCGGCCACAATCGGGTAGATGATCATGCTCACCCACAGGCTCATCCAGATGAAGCCGGTGAACTTCAAGCGCTCGGCCATCGAGCCGGTGGGGATGGTGGCGGCGGTGTCCATGAACACCATCTGGAACAGGAAGAACGCCAGGATGCCGGTGTTGGCGCCCACCCCCAAGAGCAGGAAGCCGCTGCCGCCCAGCAGGCCAATCTGCTCCCCGAGCTTAATCAGCGGCGTCCCCAGTTGGCCGGTCCAATCACCCAAGGTGATGGGCGAGTGCGCCCAGGCGCCGGCCACCGCGCCGGCCGTGGAGACCTCCGGCCAGGCGAAGTTGACGGCCCCAAACTGGAACGCAAACCCGGTGAGAAAGTAGCCGAGGGCGCCGATACAGAACACCATCATGTTCATCATCATGGTGTGGGCCACGTTCTTCTGGCGCGTGAAGCCGGTCTCCACGAGCGCGAAGCCGGCCTGCATGAAGAACACCAGGAAGCCGCCCAGCAGCATCCACATGATATTCAGCGCCGTGGTCACGGACTGCACCGGATCCTCGTCCTGGGCGTAGGCCGGCCGCACCAGGAACAGGCTGACCAGGATGAGCACTGGCGCCACGGCCCCGACTCGTTTCCAAAAACGGGTATTCATCTTCCACTCCTTTGAGCAATAAAAACAAAAACGCCCCGGCAGCCACGGCGTGCTGCACAGGGCGTCAAGGCCCGCCTCCCCGGAGGAAGGAAGTCTTTAATTCATCCGCCCACTCAAACCGGGATCAGCATAGCCAGCGTCTCGCTCCGCCACAATCCCCGATCAGGCCGTTCCCGCCGGGGGTGTTTGGGGTGGCCCGGCCGCGTTTAATACCAGCCAATCTGACCTTTCACCACCAGCAGCGTGGAGGCCAGCACCATGGTGAGCAGCGTGGGCGGCACGGCGATGATCAGCCAGCGCTTCCAGCCGATGGGGCCGTGGTGCTTTTCCAGGTACGCGTACGCCACCACATTGGCGGAAGCGCCGATGGGCGTCAGGTTGCCGCCGATGTTCACGCCCAGCGCCAAAGACCACACCATGAGCGCCAGGGCCGGCATTTCCGGATGGGCGGCGATGTCCTTCAGCACGTAGCTCATCGCCAGCGCCAGCGGCACGTTATCCACCAGGCCGCTCAGCACGCCCGGCCCCCAGTGCAGGGCCATCACCAGCCCGGAGTGATTGCCAATGCCCACGCCGATCAGCGACTGGGCCAGCACCTCAAAGACATGGGCCTTCTCCAGCCCGCCGATCAGCACAAACAGCCCGGCGAAGAACAGCAGGCTCTCGCTGTCCTCGCGCAGCAGCTTGCGAAAGACACGCCCGCGATCGATCTCCGGCAGGACGGCCATGGCCAGCAGGGCCGGCCCCAGCGCGGACACCGCGGCCGTGATCGGCAGGTGCGTCACCTCGCTCAGCCAGTGGTGGGTGACCAGCAGCGCCACCGCCACGCCAAAGCCGGTCAAACCGATCCGGGTCAGCTGGGCGTGCATCGGGTCGCGGTGCAGGCCCTCGATCTCAGCCACCGTCGCCTCGGTGAGGGCGGTGTGCGCGTCGCGCAGGGCGCGGCGGTTGTTCCAGTAAAAGACCGCCAGCAGCAAGAGCGCGGCCAGCGCCGAGACCGGCCCGGTGTTGACGGCGAAATCGCCAAAGTTGAAACCCAGCGTCGTCCCCAGGATGACGTTGGGCGGATCCCCCACCAGGGTGGCCGAGCCGCCGGTGTTGGCGGCGCAGACCTCGGCGATGATGAAGGTGACCGGATCAATCTTCAGCAGGCGGCACAACTGCAGGGTGAGCGCGGACATGAACAGCATGACTGTGATGCTGTCCATCCACATGGCCAGCACCGCCGAGAGCACCAGCAGCGCCACGAACAGATAGGAGGGATGATAGTTCACCCGGCGCACGGCGGTGAGCGCCAGCCACTTGAAGAAGCCGGCCTCGTTGAGGATAGAGACCAGCACGAACATGCCGGCCAGCAGGCCCAGCGTCTCCCAGTTGATGTAGCTGAAGGCTTCCCCCGGACTGAGCACGCCCAGCCCGATCAGCACCCCGCCGCCGGCCAGGGCCACCCAATGGCGCGGAAACCGCTCCGACGCGATCATCACGTACGCGATCGTGAAAACAGCTACGGCGATGAACATTGGTGTCTGCCTTTAACGCGGCGACGCCCTCGCCAACACTTGCATGTTGGCGAGGGCGTCTTGGCCCACATCCCACTCGGGAGGCTTATTCAGTTCGTCACCCAACGAACTAAGTTCAGGGTAGCAACTTGGCCGGCCAGGGGCAAGCCCCTGATCAGGCCATCTTGCCGCCCGGCCTAGACCGCTTGGGGGACACCGGCCCCCACAACGGGGGCCGGCCTCAGGGCACCCGGGCCTCCCCGCCCTCACCCATCCGCGGCGGCGTCAGGCCGGATTGCAGCGCCACGGCCACGGCGCCGGCCCGGTTGCTCACCCGCAGTTTCTGCAGGATATGATCGACGTGCTTCTTCACCGTATTGGGCGTGATGAGCAGGGCTTCGCCGATCTGGCGGTTGGTGCGGCCCTGGGCCATCAGCCCCAGGACTTCCCGCTCCCGGTCGGTCAACTCCTGCAGCGGCGAATTGGCCGGCAGTTCCGCCGCCGGTTCGCTGGCCGGCGGCTGCGCGGCCGCGCCGGCCACCAGCTGCGCGAAGCCGCGCCGGTCAAACAGAGCCTTCTCCACAAACGCAAAGACGCCGTGCTCCTCATAGGCCCGGTCCACCTCGGCCGGGTCATCCATGCCGCTGACCACCACCGTGGGGACGTTCTTCTGCCGGGCGGCCTGCAGTAAACGATAGCCATCCCGGTTTTCCTGCCGGGCTTCGGAGCTGGCCAGGTTCAAATCCACAATCGCCACGGCGAAGGTGCCGCGCTGCAATTCAAAGCGCGCCTCGGCGTAGCTGGCGGCGAAATGCAGGTGGTAGGCGGGCGATTCCAATAATTCGGCGTACAGGTCACGCCACTGCGCGTTGTCTTCCACGACCAAAACAGATTTCGGGTCCATGCGTCACCTCGCCGGCGCGGCGGGCTCAGTTTCCGCGACCGGTAATCGAATAATGAATGTGCAGCCGGCCGGTTGGGCCGGGGCCGGCTCGGCCAGCGCGATGCTGCCGCCGAAGCGCTGCACCCAGGATTTTACCCACCACAGTCCAAATCCCAAACTGCGGCCGGAGTTCTTGCTGGAGACGCTGGCGTCGAAGATCCGGTCGCGCATCTCGGCCGGCACGCCGGGGCCGGTATCGCTCAGCATCACCTCCACCCACCGGCGCCGCGCGTCGAACACATCCGCCACCAGCCGGCCGCGCACCAGGATGGTGCCGGGCTGCTCGCCCAGCGCTTCCACCGCGTTCTGCAGCAGGTTCACCAGCACCAGCCGCAGTTGTTCCTCGCCGGCCAGCACCGCCGGCAAATGGGCCAGGCCGCTGGAGCGGAAGTGCAGGTGGGCCGGCTGCTCCACACGCGCCAGCGCGGTCTGATAGCACTGCCGCAGGCTCACCGGCCCCAGCTGAAAGGGGCGCAAATAGCCAAACGTCTCGCGCGCGGTGGTCATGGCCGTGCGCGCGCTGGCTTCGATATCGCCCAGCTTCTTGGCGGCCACTGGGTCCTGGGCTAGGTCTGGGCGCTTCTCCAGCAAGCCCTGGGTCAACTGGGGGATGACGCCCACCAGGTTGTTGACGCGGTGCAGCAAATTGGCGGCCACGTCGCCCAGGACCGCGAAGGTCTCGGCCACGGCCTGACGTTCCTGTGCCAGCTTGACCTGGGCCAGGGCCTCGGCCTGCTGGAAAGCCACGGCGGCGTGGTTGGCCAGCGCCGCCAGCAGGCGCCGCTCCCAATCGGTGAAGATACGCGGCGCGGTGGTGTAGACGCCAAAGGCGCCCAGCGCGCCGCCGGCCTCGCCGATCAGCGGCACGATCAGCGCGCTCACCCAGCCCATCTGCTGCACCAACTGGCGGCGCTGAATGCGCGGGTCGGTGCGCAGATCGGCGCTGTAGACCGGCCGGTGCGTGCGCAGCGCCTCGCCCAGCAGGCTGGCCTGGATGGCCACCTGATACCCGCCGGGGTAATCAAAATTGGCGGCCCGCAGCCGCAGCCAGCCGGGCTCATCCGGGTCCGGCTCCCACACCACACAGTGCGGCACATCCAACAGTTCGCAGGCGCGCTCAATCAGCAGGCCCAGCAGTTCGGTGGGCGACCGGCGCGCCAACTGGCCCGTGATTTGTTCCAACGCCGCCAGCAGCTGGGCCTCTTGAATGGCGATGCCGGCCTGGGTTGCCAGCGCCTCCAAGCCGCGCTGGTGATCGGCGTCAAATGCGCCCAGGCGCGGGCTCTCCACGTTCAGCACGCCGATGACGCCGCCGCCCGGCCCCCGCAGCGGCACGGCCAATTCCGAGCGCATTTCCCGCTCCGGATGCAGGGTCAGGTAGATCTCGTTCCAGGGCGCGGCGCGCAGGTCCGGGATGCAGACCGGCCGGCCGTGATACGCCACCCAGCCCATCACGCTGCCGTGTTCGTCCACGGCCAAATCCCGGGCGGCCTCTTCCGAAGGCTGGGCCGGGTTGCTGGCGCGCAGCTGCAGCAGCCCGGTCGGCTTATCCAGGAGCCGGAAGGAGCCGTGCTCGGCGTGGGTCAGCTGCAGGGAGCTGTAGAGGATTTCTTGGAGCGTATCGCCCAGGCTGGGGCGGGAATTGATCAACTCGCCGGCGCGCTGGAGGCGCTCCAGCTCCACCACCTTGCGCTGCAGCTGGCGGTAGATGCCCTCGAACTGGCGGGTGTTGTAGATGGCCACGGCCGAGAGCGGCACAAACGTATCCAGTAATCGCAGCTCATCATCGGTGAACGGGCGCTCGGCGCGCAAGTCCACATACAGCGCCCCCACCGGCTGATCCAGCACCAGCAGGGGATAGCAGGCCGCCGTCCGGATGCCGGCCTGGAGCTTGAGCGGGTGGAACGGCAAGCCGCTCTCGTAGGACAGCACGCGCGTGCGCGTGCGCAGGGCGGTGGCTCCCACGCCCTCGGGGCGCGGCACGTCGCCGGAGAGCGGCACCGCTTCGCCGGCCGCCACGCGCGAGGCCGGGTCGAACGTGCCGCGCGCGGCGTCATAGGTGTAGATCACGGCCGCGGCGCCGGCGCCCATCAGCCGGACCACCGTTTCGGCGATCAGGCGCAGGGCGTCGGTGAGCGAGGTGTCCGGCGCGAGGCGGTTGATGCGCGTCCCCGCGTCGCGGAGCAGATCGAGAGCGGCCGGCCAATTCGTAGTAGGTATCATTCGCGGACAAGCGGCGGGGGCGCCGCGCAGGGTTCAATTTACACCAGAATGGGCCGCCCACCAACCGCGCCGGCCGCCCTAGGTCCAGTTAAGCCCGCCCCGGCCCCGATATAAAAACCCCCACCCCAGCGATGAG
>JAGOBN010000166.1 GCA_017999235.1 Anaerolineales bacterium
CGCGCCGGAGGCGCCCAGGTTCGGCACGTCTGACCCCAGGCTAACGGCCAACTGGGCAAACGTGGCGGCCAGGCCGCACAGCAGATAGAACAGCAAGAACACGAGCGGCCCGAACCGGTCTTCCACGTTGTCGCCAAAGATCCACAGATACAGCAGGTTGCCCCCCAAGTGGACCCACCCGGCGTGCATAAACATGGAACTGAAGAGGGTCAGGAAATCGCCGGCCGGATCAGCCAGAAACCGGCTGGGCACGAAGGCCCATTCCATGATGAACGCGTCGCCGCCGCCCAGCTCTAAAAAGAAGACCAGCAGATTGAGCCCGATCAAGGCGTAGGTCACGACGGGAACGGTTCGGCGCGCGGAATTGTCATCTCCGATAGGAAACATGGTGATCGCTCCCAGTCCGGGGGTGGGCGGCCGGGGCCGGCTAGGCCGGCTGCTTGGCCTCGGCTTCCAGCCGGTCCAGCCGGGTGTAATAGTCCCCGATCTCTTTCAGGTGCGCCCAGGCGATCTTGCCGGTGAGCGCGGGATCATCATTGGTCACGTTGGTGGCCGGGTCGCGCCGTCCATGCTCCAATTCGACCTCCAGCCCCCGGCGGAATTGCTCTGGGTCAACGAGCGCCCAGTCGAGCCCCAGCTGCGCGCCGATCGCGCGCGCTTCTTCCAGTGTGAATTGTCGTTTGCCGCTCATGGTTATGACTCTCCTTGTTGTCTGGTCCGGCCCGCACCCGCCTGCTAGAGACGGTTGTGGATTAATGAAAAGCATACGCGCCGAGAGTCTCAAGAGCGTCACAGGGGCCGGCCGGCCGCTGAAGCCAGGCCGGCGGCCGAGGCGGGCCGGCCCAGCCCGGCTTGTTCGGCGCTGTTGTGACGCTGTTGAGACCTTCCGGGCCTAGGCTGTTACTAGCTGCCGGCCGGATCACCAAAACCTTGGCGGGAGGCCGGCGCAGGGGACAAAGTGCGGCCGGGTTCTTAAAACCGGCGCCGGCGGGAGGTGAGCAGCTTTTGGACAAAACCAGTGATGGCGGCCGGCCTAACGATGGACGTGATGGGCAGTGGGAACCAGGCGTGCCAGACGGCTGGTACGCCGGCCCGCTTCTATTTCAGCACAACACAGGAGTACTTCTATGAATGGCACAGACCTTATCATCACGGTGGTAGTCGTCTTGGCGATGCTGGGCATCGTCTTAGGGGTGGTTTTCGCTGGCCGCCAGCGTTCCCAGCGGCTCCAGCATCAATTTGGGCCGGAGTATGAGCGCGCCGTGCAGACGACCGGCGATGAAAAGAAAGCCCAGACGGAGCTGGATCAGCGGCTGAAGCATGTTGAGAAACTGAATATCCGCTCGCTTTCAGGAAGCGAGCGCGAGCGCTATCTGGCGGATTGGGCGGCGATCCAATCCCAATTCGTCGATGAGCCGGGCCAGGCGATCGTCGCGGCCGACCGCCTGATCATGGAGGTTATGCAGGTGCGCGACTACCCCGTCTCTGACTTTGAGCAGCGGGCGGCCGATGTCTCCGTGTCCTACCCGGCGCTGGTCAGCAACTACCGCGCCGCGCGGGTGATTGCGCTAAAGAACAAACAACAGCAGGCCAACACCGAAGAACTCCGGCAGGCCATGCTCTATTACCGGTCACTGTTCGAGGAACTCCTCGAGACCGACGCTATCGCTGTCTAAGGAGCAAAATGATTACCAAGCCGCACTTTACCGAACTGGTCACCGTACCCGATGAAACCCGGCTGGCCGATCCAGGCGCGGACCTCCCCGCCGATGTCTTGGCCGACCCGCGCCGTGCGGAGGCCGCCCCGGCGCCGGCCCTGGACGCGCCGGCCAGCGCGCCGTTGACCGCCGCGGACCGGACGAGCGAGATGTTCCTCTACGAATCTCCGGCTGCCGGGCGGACGACGCCGGAGATGGCTGAAAACACGAGCGTGGGCTCGCTGGCCGCCCTGCTGGACCACAAAGTGTCCGAGCGTCTCCGCACGCGCTGGAATGAAATCCAAGGCCGGTTTGTGGATGAGCCGCGCGTGGCCGTCCAGCAAGCGGACACGTTGGTGTCCGAAGTGATTGGGCAGATCACCCAGATGTTTGCCGGTGAGCACGGCGCCCTGGAAGGCCAGTGGAACCAGGGGCAGGATGTCTCGACCGAAGACCTGCGCCAAGCCTTGCAGCGTTACCGCTCGTTCTTCAATCGTCTGGTGGTTTGAAGGCCGGCCAATCCAGCCCGCCGACCACTGCGCGCCGCCGCCGGCTGCGGGAGTAACCCGCGGCCGGCGCTGGGCGCGGACAAGGAGGACGCTGAGCGATGGCTTTTTCCAAGGAGATCCAGGTCATCCTGGCGCGCCAGCTCGCCGACTGTCTGGCGATGCCCATTCTGATTGCGGATAGCGACGGAACGCTGATCTTTTATAACGAACCCGCCGAGGCCATTTTGAATCAGCGCTTTGAAGAAACCGGCGAACTGCTCGCCGCCGAGTGGGTCAATCTGTTTGCCATCGCGGACGAGGAGCGCAACCTGATCCCGCCCGATGAACGGCCCATGGCGTTGGCGCTCGTCCAGCGCCAACCCATCTCGCGCACCGTCTGGATTCGGACAGGCCCGGATACCGGCCGGCATGTGAGCCTGACGGCCTTTCCGTTGATAGGCCAGGCGGGCAAGTTTTTGGGGGCGATGATGATCTTCTGGGGAATTTGAGATGCGCGTGACTTTGTGGGGCACCCGCGGCTCTTTGCCCACCCCGGGGCCGGAGACGGCCCGCTATGGCGGCAACACGGCGTGTGTCGAAGTGCGCGGCCAGGCCGGGACGGTGCTGGTGTTAGACGCGGGGACGGGCATCCGCCGGCTCGCTGCCAACCTGCCGGATTCCCTGTGGCGGGTGGACGTGCTCTTGACGCACCTCCACATGGATCATGTCCAGGGCCTGGGTTTCTTTGCGCCGCTGTATCGCCCCGATATCGAGGTGCACATTTGGGGGCCGGCCAGCCTCACCCAGAGTCTGCCAGCCCGGTTGACGCGCTATCTTTCACCCCCGCTGTTTCCCGTGCGCCTCCGCGAGCTGCCGTGCATCCTCCATGAGGTCCCCAGCGGGGAGGCCGCCATCGGTGAGTTCCGCGTCACATCGGCGCTGGTGGCCCATCCCGGCCCGACCGTGGGATACCGGGTGGCGGCCGCCGAAGGCGTCTTGGTCTATCTGCCCGACCACGAGCCCGCGCTCGGCGCGCACCCGGCTAAATTCCTCCAGCGCGAATGGACTTCCGGCGGCGCCCTGGCGGCCGGCGCGGATCTGTTGATTCACGACAGCCAGTATGACCGCGCGGAATATGCCAGCCATGTGGGCTGGGGACACAGCTCCCTGACGCAGGCCATAGACTTTGGGACGCTGACCGACGTAAAGCACCTGGTGACGTTTCATCATGACCCGACGCATGCCGACGCCGACCTCGATCGATTGTTGGCGGCGGCCCTGGCAGAAACGCGGCCGGCTTTTCCAGTCACGCCGGGGCAGGAGGGCGCAACCTTCCGCATTGGGGAAAGTCCGCCGTGAGAGCCGCACGGCCATCTCACCCCTGCGTTTCCAGCTCGATCCAGGTGGCCTCGTAATAGACCTCCCGGGCGCGCCCCAGGCGCAGGGCTTGGCTGGCGTGCTGGACGCTCAACTCGGCGCCCAGCTGGCGGACCTGCGCCTGCAATTCAATGACCTGGCCGCGCAGGCGCACAATGGTTTCCGCCGCCGTCTCGTCAACCCCCAACACGGCCCGCAGCCGGCGCTGGCAGCGGGCTGCATAACCCTCATAGGGTCCGTACCAATAGCTTGGGTGAATCGAATCTTCAGACATCCTGGACCTTCCTCGTTAACGGCTGGGCTGGGGCTGGGCCACGCGGGCGGCGGCCAGCTCGCGGATGCGCTCAACCTCCTGGGCGGTCAGCGGATCGGGCAAGACCAGCTTAACGCGGGCAAAGAGGTCGCCGCGCTGACGGGGATCGCCCAGATGGGGCATGCCTTTACCCCGCAAGCGGAAACTCTGTCCGGCGTTGGTCCGGGGCGGGATCTTGAGGGCCAGCCGGCGCTCTAGGGTGGGGACGTCGGTTTCCCCGCCCGCAATCGCCGTGAAGATATCGACGGGCACGTCGAGGTGCAGGTCATCGCCTTGGCGCTCAAAGACCGCGTCGGGCAGAATCTGGACGATCAAATACAAATCCCCGGCCGGCCCGCCGTTCTGGCCGGGTTCGCCCAGGCCCGTCAGCCGCACGCGCGATCCCGTGCGCACCCCCGGCGGGAGGCTGGCGGTGAGGCGGCGCCCGTCGAGCTCCAGTTGGCGCGCGGCGCCCTGAAAAGCTTCCGCCAACGTCAGCGCGGCCTCCGTCTCGATATCGCGTCCGCGGCGGGGCCGGGTATCTTGGCGCCGGCTGGCGCCGCGCGCGCGCGGCTGGCCAAAGATCCGGGCGAAGAACTCGGAATTGGGCATGGCGTTTCCGAAGAGATCGGCCAGATCTTCGGGGGTGGCGTAGGACCGAGCGCTTTGGCCCGGCTCGGGCGCCCAGGTCTGCCAATCAAAATCCTGCTGGGGATGGCCGGCCTGCTGCCAGTGCTGATATTGGACGCGCAGCGTATCGTATTTTTTGCGCTGCTCCGGGTCCGTCAGAACCTGGTACGCCTCGTTGATGGCCTTGAATTTCTCCTCCGCCGCCTGATTGCCAGGGTTCATATCCGGGTGATGCTGGCGGGCCAGCTGGCGGAAGGCTTGCTTGATGGCCTTGGGGTCGGCCTCTGGCGCGACCCCTAAGCTGGCATAGTAATCCTTGAAATCCATGGGGCACCGCCTTAAGCCTGACCCTTAGTACGAGCTGGCATACAGCATTACGGGCAGCGCGGCCAGGTTGAACAAGATCAACCCGGTCAGCACGAGCACCAGCACGATGCCGATGACCAGGCCCGCCTGAGCGCCGGCGCCCATCGGCCGGCGGGCCTGAATAGCGTCGCCGTCGAGGAACTGTTTCACCGCCCGCGCGGTTTGCTGGACCAGCCCGGGGGCATTCCAGTGCTCCAGGCCGGCCCAATCCCAGCCGGCCGCCGGGATGGGAACCATGAGTTTGCGGGCCGGGCTGGCGACCACGGTCCGGGCGACCTCAGCCGTGACCCGGTCGGCGGCTCCGCCGGCGACCGCGACCGTCCACGGCGCGACGATCAACCCGGCCCCCAACAGCTGGGTGCGGGCGGCGTCTAGCCAGCCGGTTGTTTCACCCGCCGGGGAGAGCCGTTCAATCAGGCTGATGACCAGCTCGGGCATCTCCTGCCGCAGTTCGGCGATGACGGCGCGTCCAAAACTCCCGCCGGCCAGATCCACCACCGCCACCCGTACGTCCGCGAATTGGCTGGCCTGCTCCCGGCGGCTGATCCGTCCATCGCGCCGCACGGCCCACCCGTGATAGAGCCAGACGCCGCCGCCGATCAGCGTGAAGGCGGTGGCTTGCCCCAGGTCGGCGAGCAAATTGCCGCCGTCCGGTTCGCCCAGCATCCGGCTCAACACCCGATAGACGATGTAGACGGCACTCACCAGCACGGTCACAGTGGCGATCAAGAGATAGCCGTAGAGATAGAGCTTGCGGACCACGGAGCGCCGCGCCTCGCCCCCGGCCGGCGTCGCCGCTACCGCCTGGGCCTGCCCAGGCCGCCAGGCCAGCAGCCAGACGGGCAGCCCGGCCACGAGCGCGGCGGTGAACCAGGCCAACTGCTCCTTGAGCGCCGCGTCCAGCCGGCCGGACGCCCACCCGCGCAGGAGGCTGCTCAGGTCGCCGCCTAACCCAACCAGGAAAGCCGCCAGCCCGACCGCCGCGATCAGGTAGAGGTAGAGGCGATGGATCCCGGCTTGCCGGGGCGCTTCACGGGCTTGCGCGGCATCCGTTTTGAGGAGGCGCGCGTGGATCAGCCACAGCCCGCCCAGACTGAGGGCCGTGGACACGGACAGCCGCAGGTCGCCGGCGGCCGGCAGGCTGAGGCCGCGGCGGAACAGCCCGGCCAGGATGGCCGTGAGGTTGGTCACGGCCGTCAGCACCGCTATCACGACGATGGCGTAGAGGTAGAACTTTCGCAGCGCGGATTCTTTTTCTTCGGTTTGCGGCCCGGTGAACAGACGCTGCGCCCAGCCGCCGAAACCCAGCCACACCGGCGCGCCCACGATCAGGGACGCGGCCGCCTCGATGACGGCGCTCAGGCGGGGAGCGCTCAAGCTGGAGCGCTCCCCGAATTGGAACAGCAGCCAGTGCAGCAGGGTGATGGTCGCCAAGGTGACCAGCGCCACGCCGACCGCGCTGAAGCCGAACACATACACCCGGCGCACGGTGGCGGCGCTGCCGGTGTCCGCGGCGCCTCCGTCTGGGGCGGCCGCCAGGCGCCGATGATAGAACCACAGCGGCGCCAGGCTGATCAGCGCGGCGCCAGCGCGGATGAGCGCGGCGGTGGGCGAGACAACGGTCAGACGGGGGGCCCGCAGGACCAGCGTCAACAGCGTGGCCGTTAAGTCGAAGGCGTTAACGAGGAACGGGGCCAGAAAGCCGGCCAGCATGCCGTACAGATACAGCCGGCGCACGGTGCTCGCGCGTTCAGCATTGTCTTGCGCGGCCAGGCGCTGCGCCCACCGCCAGTGGACCAGGAAGAGCGGCAGGCCAATCACGAGCACGGCGATCTGGAAGGCCAGCCCGGTCACTTCGGCGGCCGCGCCCAGCGTTAGGCGTTCGCGCAGCAAGGCGATCGCCGCCCAGGTCACGGACTGCAGGCTGAGGGCGCAGACCAGATAAATGTACCAGCGGCGGACGGAGATCATGGGTTCGACCTTCTGGCGCGAGGCGTCGGCCGCAGATCAGGCCGGCGGCCGGCCGTTTCTCGGCGGGCGGTGGACTTGATGAGCGCTTAGCCGCCTAACCGGCCGGGTGGACCGACCGGGCGGAGTTAAGGGCACCGGTTAGCGGGCGCGCTTCCCACTGCGGCGGAAGAGCTTGACCACCGCCAGCAGGATAATGGCCCCCAGCAGCGACACGAGCAAGGCCGGGAGGCTGAATACGTTTTGGTTGATCGTGCCGACCCCGACCAGCGGCGTGATAAACCAGCCGGCCACGAAGGCGCCCACGACGCCCACCACGATATCGAGCAGTAAGCCTTGTTGGCGGCTGGTCCCCATCAGCCGGCTGGCCAGCCAGCCGATGAACGCTCCCGCGATAAGCCAGATAATGAAGTTGACCATTGATCTACTCCGGGTGAATGGTTCGCGGGGACGCATAGTCGCCGCGTGGATAGGCGATCGGCTCCTGAGCCGCGGCGCCGCTCGAGGACCGCAGCGGTGAGTGCGCTGTGCTGCAATCAGCCTAACCGCCGAGAGTCTCAAGAGCGTCACAAAACGGCGCCTGCCCCGGAGAGCGCCGGCGCGTTTTAACGCTGTTGAGACGTTCCCGTCTTAGGATTTGCTTATCGTTTGCAGAACCCCGCTCAAAATTCCGGCCGGCCATATAACCGGGCGCAGCGCCGCGCCCGGCTTTCGGCTGGCTGCGGCTCAGCGGGCCAGCGTTATGAGGCCGGCGCATTGCTTCTGGAGGATTGACCCATGAACAAGGATGAATTTGAAGATCGCTGGAAGACGATGCGGGGACAGACCCGCCCGTGGTGGGATGAATTCACCGAAGCCGACTTCAGCCGCGTGGCCGGGAAGTTTGAGAATTTTATTGACGTGCTGCAGGAGAAGCGGGGCTTCTCCCGGGAAGACGCCATCCTGGAGTATCACCGCCAGGTGATCGAGTACGAGGCCTATCAAAAGCGGAGAGGCGCCTCATCCCAGTAGGGG